>CAKQKN010000134.1 GCA_934249215.1 uncultured Clostridia bacterium | reverse complement strand
TAATTACCTCGATTTATCGCCGCACAAATGCAAGGCACCTTAAAGCCGTATTTTATGTGCAGATTTTGGCAAACACGAACGAAGTTGTATGCCATACTACAAGCGAGTGTTTACCGAAAGATGCTTAAAAGACGGCTTTAAGGCAACAATGTTTCGGTTCCTTTATGGCTCACTCCCATCAACGTACGTCGAGTACGATTTCGGTCGTTTGCCTTGCAAAAACCGTACCGCAAGACGGCGATTTCTTCTCCGCAAAAATGCGTAGCACCGAAAAGAGCGCATTTTTAGATGTTTTTTCGCGAGCGTGAGGGATGCTGTACTGGACGTACTGCGCCCGAGCGGTCACGGAAAAGGGCTAAAAAGTCGCCTTTTCGGTAATTAGTGATGACGATTGGAATCCCTAAGAAGTAATTAAAAAAAGTATCGGATACTTGTTTGCCGCGATTACGTTTATATTTTTAAGGAATAAATATTAAATGAAATACAGCAAATGGTTAGATAAATGGTACTTAACTTACGTAAAACCGTCGTTGAAAAAGAAAACCTGCGAAAGGTATTTCGAAATAATCGATAAGCATCTGAAAGTCAGGCTCGGCGACTTCGAACTCGAAGAAATCACGCCGCGGGAAATGCGGCGCTACGTGTCGTACCTTGCCCGGTTCGGCAATCTGAAAACGGGGAAAGGTCTTTCGGCAAACTCGCTCAACGGAATCATCACCGTGCTGAAAAGTTCGCTTAAGTGCGCTTATGAGTGCGGTGAAACGGGCGACTGCGCCGCCGACGGGATAATGCGCCCGAAGTCGGAAGGGAGAAAGGTTACGTGCTTTACGGAAAAGGAGCAGGAACTTCTCGAAAACGCGGTGCTTCGGGGAGTCAAAAGAAGCCACGTCGGCGTCGTGATCTGTCTGTATACGGGGCTTCGGATCGGCGAACTTCTCGCGCTGACCTGGGCGGACGTCGATTTTGAAAACGAAATGATTTACGTCAACAAAACCTGTCACTACGCAAAGAACGACGACGGCGTTTACGGGCGTATAACCGACGTTCCGAAAACGGTATCGTCGAAAAGGGATATTCCTTTGCCGAAAAAACTTTTGACGATTCTGAGAAATTGCAAAAGGGGCGGAAAATCGGAATACGTGATCGAAAGTCCGTCCGGGGTGCCGATCGCGCTTCGGTCGTATCAGCGCAGTTTCGCCCGTCTGCAAGACAAACTTAAAATCAAAAGGCGCGGTTTTCATTCGCTTCGGCACACGTTTGCGACGCGCGCCTTAGAGTGCGGAATGGACGTGAAAACGTTGTCCGAAATACTCGGGCATAACGACGCGACGATCACGCTCAATCGGTATGCGCATTCATTGCTTAAGCATAAGCGCGAAATGATGGACAAGCTCGGGAAACGGCTGCAATAGCTTTTTCCGTGCGGAACAACAGAAAACGGAAGCGGGCGGGACGCGCCGATTGACGGACGGACCGCCCGTACTCTTTTAGTTTTCGCGGCAATAAGTATCGGGACGGATGTCGTTTTTGTTGAAAAGTCGGGGTATAGGTCGATTATCGGGGTTTTGTGGTGAGAAATGCGGCGAGTGCGGCGCGGGTGCGCCTGGATCCCTCGGAAGCGGAACAGGAAAGCAATGCTCGGGATGACGAGTTAGTGTGCGGCACTTCGTGCCTAGATCCCTCGGAAGCGGAGCAGGAAAGCAATGCTCGGGATGACGAGTTAGTATGCGGGGCGGGCGTTGGTTTTTTTGTTGAAAAGTCGGGGTATAGGTCGATTATCGGGGTTTTGTGGAGAGAAATGCGGCGAGTGCGGCGCGGGTGCGCCTGGATCCCTCGGAAGCGGAACAGGAAAGCAATGCTCGGGATGACGAGAGAGAAGTGAGTGGGGAGGTTTGGGACGACG
>CAKQKN010000133.1 GCA_934249215.1 uncultured Clostridia bacterium | reverse complement strand
CTCTATGGGCGCTCCTTCCGCTTGCGAAGCAAAGGGCGTATACAACGTTTTCTATAACGGAACGACCATCAAAGAATGCCCCAACACCTTCCTTATCGCTTCGAGAATCGACTGGTCTTACTACATGAAGACGATGATCGGCAACGTTGCCAACAATAAGGCAGTTCCCGCCGACTACTGCGCGACCATCGAAAACGGCGCCGTCGTAATCTCCGACGTCAACGCGAAACTTCTTTCCGCCGCACAGGTCAAAAAGATCCTCGAAATGAGAGTTGCTCTCGTAAACAAGACCGTCCGCGTATTCGACTGCTCTAAATTCACTGTCGACGCCGAGGCTAACAAAAACGCAACCGTTGACGCAAACGGACGTCTTACCGCTTACAATGCCGATTATATCGACGTTAAGGGCGAGGACGGAAAGAGCAATTACGTTCCCGACGGAAACGTCGTTGAAACCGATTCCGAAACCGGTATTACTTATTTCAGCGAATCGACGAAGCGTTCCGCTCCTTACTTCGATCTCACGATCGACGGAATCGAACTTCTCGACAGAATATATTAAGTCGATCCGTTCGGACAATCGAACAACCGAATAACAGTGCGTTTTCGGTAAAACACGCCGAAAGCGCATTAAAAAGAACAAATCTGTACGAATGGGCGGAGTATTTTTCTCCGCCCACTCGGTATTTATAAGTGCGGAGGTGCACAATGCCCGACAACATCGCTCTGGAATTAAGCGACATAACCAAAAGATTCGGCAGTGTCGTTGCGAACGATAAAGTTAATCTTATACTCGGAAAAGGGGAGATCCTTGCTCTTCTCGGCGAAAACGGAAGCGGCAAGACGACGCTCATGAACATAATTTCGGGAATATATTATCCCGACGAAGGGACCATCAGAATAAACGGCGAGGAAGCGATTATCCGCTCGCCCAAAGATTCCTTCAAATATAAAATCGGTATGATTCATCAGCATTTCAAACTGGTGGATACGTTCACCGCAGCCGAAAACATCATTCTCGGCGTAAAAGAAAAAGGTTTCAACATTAAAAAAGTCAATTCCCGTGTTTCCGAAATAGCGAGTAAATACGGTTTCGATATAGATCCGACCAAAAAAATATACAAAATGTCCGTTTCCGAAAAGCAAACGGTGGAGATAAGTAAGGTCTTGTACCGGGGCGCGGACATACTCATTCTCGACGAACCGACCGCCGTTCTCACTCCGCAGGAAATCGACAAACTCTTTTCCGTTTTGAAAAACATGCGCGCGGACGGCAAATCGATCATCATCATCACGCACAAACTCAACGAAGTCATGGCGATTTCCGACCGAGTCAGCGTAATGCGCAAAGGCGCGTATATCGGTTCGGTCAATACGAGCGAAACGAGCGAACAGGAACTGACCGAAATGATGGTCGGGCAGAAAGTCGACCTTAAAATCGACAGAAAAAAAGTCGAAACGACGAAGCCGTTGCTTGAAATCCGCGATCTCGAAGTCAAAGCGGACGACGGAAGCAAGGCTATCGACAACGTGAGTTTTTACATTCGCGGCGGCGAAATTCTCGGCGTTGCGGGGGTAGCAGGTTGCGGTCAGAAAGAACTTTGCGAAGCGATAGCGGGCTTGCGCCCCGTAAAAGGCGCGATCATGCATAAAGGCGAGAGCATCGTCGGAATGCCCCCCAAGGAAATCATCGATAAAGGCGTTTCGATGAGTTTCATTCCCGAGGACAGGCTGGGAATGGGG
>CAKQKN010000132.1 GCA_934249215.1 uncultured Clostridia bacterium | reverse complement strand
TTTCCGCGGCTTCCTTTGCGGCTTTCTCCGCGGCAGCCTTTTCGGCGGCTTCCTTTGCCGCTTTTTCCGCGGCAGCCTTTTCGGCGGCTTCCTTTGCCGCTTTTTCTGCGGCAGCCTTTTCGGCGGCTTCTTTAGCAGCTTTCTCCGCGGCAGCCTTTTCGGCGGCTTCTTTAGCGGCTTTCTCCGCAGCGGCCTTTTCGGCGGCTTCTTTAGCGGCTTTCTCTGCGGCAGCCTTTGCCGCTGCTTCCTTTGCGGCTTTCTCCGCGGCAGCCTTTGCCGCTGCTTCCTTTGCTGCTTTTTCTGCGGCAGCCTTCAACGCCGCTTGCTTCTTTTCGATATCTTCGGCGGTTGCCATCCCGCACTTTATATTGCAACCGGCGCAAGACAAACCCAGACTTCTGCATTTTGCGTCCTTACGCCTTTTTGCTCTGTTTATTGCGATAATGTTATATCCGGACTCTATTATTGTGGATTCAAACATATTAAACTCCTTTCGGACAAAAATCCGCACGAAAAGCAAGATTTTTCATCGTTTCGTTACGCACGGTCAATTCGTCGTCGATTCGCAAGTATTTTATTCCTTCCTATTATATATGATACTGAAAGTAAAGTCAATTGCATTTATAAAAAACCGCGGATTTTTTTTGCCGATAAATCGGGCGCCGACTATTGTAATCGTTTTTAATCTATGATATAATCAAATTACTATATAATCAAACAAAAAGGTCGTAGGAATTTTTGCCCAATATCCTTACGCCGATTTTCGCGGAGAAAGAAATGTCCGAAATAACAAAGAAAGCACTTGAAAATTCGCTGAAAAATTTACTGCTTAAAAAACCTCTTACGAAAATTACGATAAACGATATAGCGGAAGACTGCGGCATAAATCGAATGACGTTTTATTATCATTTCAAAGATATTTACGATCTTGTGGAATGGTCGTGTTTCGAAGATGCCAGGCGAGCTCTCGAAGAAAAGAAAACTCACGATACATGGCAGGAGGGGTTTCTCAATATATTCGACGAAGTACTTAAAAATAAGCCCTTTATAATGAACGTATATAATTGCGTCGATCGCGAACATGTGGAAAACTATCTTAAACCGTTGACGGATAATCTTATAATGGGTGTGATAAACGAGCAGTTGAAGAATATGATCGTCCGAGACGAGGACAAAAAAATGATCGCGCGGGTATATTCTTACGTGTTTATAGGTATTATGCTCGATTGGATAAAGGACGACATGCAAGCCGATCCGAAAGTTATCGTCGACAGACTGTCGTTATTGATTAAGGATTCGGTTTACGTGGCACTGTCGCGTTTTAAAATGTAAATTTATTCAAACAAACGAATCTGATAAAATTTTTTACAATGTACGTGCGGTGATAAAATCTTTATCATCGCGTTTTTTTTGTTTATTGACAAATTTTTTGAACGGGCTAAAATTAAGGCACGAAATAAATTTTAGGAGAGTTGTTATGTATTACTCTGCAGGAACTTATGAAGCATTTGCACGCCCGGAAAAACCGAAGGACGTAGATAAAAAGTCCGCTTATATCATCGGAACCGGTCTTGCCGGATTGACGGCGGCGTTCTATCTTGTCCGCGACGGACAGATGAAGGGCGAACATATTCATCTTTTTGAAAAACTTGAACTTGCCGGAGGCAGTTGCGACGGAAGAAAAGACGTAACGAAAGGGTTTTATATGCGCGGCGGACGCGAAATGGATAATCATTTCGAAGTAATGTGGGATACGTTCAGGGACGTCCCGTCTATCGAAACGCCCGGTATATCCGTACTCGACGAATATTATTGGCTCAATAAGCGCGATCCGAACTATTCTCTTTGTCGCGCGACGGTCAATCGCGGGGAGGACGCGCATACCGATAAGAAATTCGCGCTCGATAAAGAATCCGCAATGGCGCTTTCCAAACTTTTTCTCACGCCCGAGAAAGATCTCGAAGACAAGAAAATTTCCGATGTTCTTCCGGATTCTTTCTGGGAAACCAATTTCTGGCTTTATTGGCAGACGATGTTTGCTTTCCAACGCTGGTCAAGCGCGCTTGAGATGAAACGTTATCTTTGCCGTTACGTGCATCACATAGACGGGCTTCCCGATTTCAGCGCGCTTCGTTTTACGAAATATAATCAGTATGAAAGCATGATTTTGCCGTTGGTTAAATATCTGGAATCGCACGGCGTCAGAATAGAATACGGAATAGACGTAAAAAACGTTATTATCGAGTATCGCGGGGACAAAAAAGTTGCAAAGCAAATCGTATTCAAGAAAGACGGGAAAACGCAAACGATAGATCTTTTGGAAGATGATCTCGTTTTCATTACGAACGGTTGCTGTACGGATACTTCGTGCTATGGCGATCAGACACACGCGCCGGACCTGACGGAGATTAAAAACGGATGCGGTGAATCGTGGGATATGTGGAAGGAGATCGCCGCGCAAGCAAAAGACGGGGAATACGGTAATCCCGATAAATTCTGCGGCAACGTCGACGCAACGAATTGGATGAGTGCGACGGTAGCTACGAGCGACGAAGAAGTGATAAAATACATAATGAACGTTTGTCGGCGCGACCCGAGAATGGGAAAGGTTACCACGGGCGGCATCGTCACCGTTAAGGATAGTGCGGATAACTGGTATCTTTCCTGGACGATAAATCGTCAACCGCAGTTCAAATCGCAAGATAAGAATATGGTTCTCGTATGGCTTTATTCGCTCAATACGAACAAAAAAGGTAACTACGTGAAAAAGGCTATGCGCGATTGCACCGGCGAAGAAGTTTGTCGTGAATGGCTGTATCATATAGGCGTTCCCACGGATAAAATCGAGATGCTCGCGAAAGACGCGTGCAATACCACGACTTGCTATATGCCATACATAAACGCATTCTTCCAACCGAGGAAAGAATCCGACCGCCCGAAAGTAGTGCCTGACGGCGCCGTCAACTTTGCTTTTATCGGGCAGTTCGCCGAAACTCCGCGCGACACTATCTTCACTACGGAGTATTCTATGCGTACCGGTATGGAGTCCGTTTATACGCTACTCGATATCGATCGCGGAGTGCCCGAAGTCTGGGGCAGTAAATACGACGTACGCGAACTTTTGCGCGCCTGCTATTATGCCATAGACAAGAAACCGATAACCGATATAAAATTGTCGCTTAAGGAAAAAGAGCTTCTTAAGGTCGTTATGAAAAAGGTTAAGGGAACGGATATAGAAATATTGCTTAAAGAAAGCGGATTGATCGGATAAGGAATGGAATCCATAGAAAAAACTCGTTTGAACCTTAAAATTCAGACGAGTTTTTTATTTGCGTTCCGTGGAGAGGCGTTCTTGGCGCGAAGCCTGAATTTTCGGTTGCGCTCGGAGCGTCCGAATCTTAATGTTCGAACTGCGAATCGTAAAGATTCGCGTAGAAGCCGCCTTTCGCGATGAGTTCGTCGTGGTGGCCTTTTTCGATCACGTTGCCGTCTTTCATTACGA
>CAKQKN010000131.1 GCA_934249215.1 uncultured Clostridia bacterium | reverse complement strand
ACTTCATTCACTGCGCGGAAGCGGCAACGGTAATCATTCTGTCGCTCGAAATGCTCCTTTCTCCGTCCGAAGAAACGGCGCGCACCCACCTTATACTTCTCGGGCTCGAACTCATTCTCGAAGTGGCGTTCCCGATTTTTAACCGAATCGCGGAATTTATAATCGAAAAATCTCACGCCGAGGCAAAGAAAGCGGAAGAAAAATAACTGCGGCAACAATCGGCGCATAAGGTGCGGTTTTTGCGCTTTGGCTCGCAAAAAAAACTGCAGACCGCGGAGGAAAAGAAAATGAACTACGACAAAAACGCAGCGAAGCATTACGACCTCGTAACGCGGCTTTCCGCAGAAGAAACAAACGATCCGTGCGGCGATATCGTTTACGCCGCACGCCTTTTATACGCTCTCTGCGCATATTTTTCCGCGCTCGGAAAACCCGCGCCGCTTGCGGAAAAATTGAGCGAAATGCTCGTTGAAAAACTTCCCGACTTATCGGACGTTTCAGATCCCGAAGCGCTCGGTAAACTGACGGAAGCGGCAAACGCGCTTTCCGCTTACCACAAAATGACGGCGGACGAAACCGTCGGAAACGTATTGAAAACCGTTTTCGGAATTTTGACCGACGGACTTTTTTCCGAAATCCTCGACGGTAAAGACGGCGACAAAGGCGGCACGGCTAAAAACGATCGCCTTTCGGAAATCAGTTGCAACGCGCTTCCCTTCGTTGCGGAAAACCGCATTTTGAACGCAGAAAAATCAAAACGGTTCGCGGGCGCCCTTCTTCCGCTTTTTTCGGACGAAAATCATACGTTTGAAAGCATGATTTATGCGTTTAACGGTGCTATAGGCTTACTTTCGATGACGAAAACGGCCCCGTCGCTTTTGAGCCATGTTTTGGCTTTTGCGAAAAATCTCGCCGCGAAAAACGCCAATCTCGACTACTCTTTCAATAAAAGTCAAGACCCGAACGACAAAACCGCCGACCCCGTCGCGACCTCGCTCGCCATGCGGTTTTACACCGAAATATACAAAACGACGGGCGACCGTTTCTTCCTTTATATCGTGCGCCGCATATGGTTCAACGCAATGCAGTTTTTCGAGCGGCAGGACGGCTACGTCGGTTATGACAACCCGCCCCACGCCCCCGAAGGCTTGCTTTCGGTAAAGACTTACAAAGAAAAAACGCTCACACCCGCTTTTTGCCACGGGCTGTGCGCATACGAAAAAAACAAAGGGCTTTTCGCCGAATACGACGCGCCCGTAAAGAAAGATCCGCGCGGAAGATACGTCGTCGACGACAAAATTTTCGCCCGAGAACAAGGCGGTTATTTCGGACGCGACCTCATCGAAATTCCGTCGCTCCTTTCTTTTGACGAAGAAACGGCTTCGGGCTTCGTTTTCAAACTCCTCTTTTAACGCCAAAACTTGATTTTACGTCAAAATCCCAGCCGATAAGTCGATTATCGCATATTTCAGATGACAAAAAACACCTTGTGACTTCTGCTTTGCAAGGTGTTTTTATTATGCCTTACGCGTTTGTTACGCGTTTTCGTTTGTTTCGGTTTGCTCGAACGCCGCGATACGTTCGTCGAAATAAGCGTTAAGATCGTCTTGCGGATAGCCGTCGGTCGCGACGTCGTAAGTCGTCCCGTCCTTTTCGATAAGCAAGTAAAGATCGCCTCTTAAAAACGCCCTGAACTTAAACTCGCCGGCTTCGATGATAATCGACTGATTGTTGTCCTCTTCCGAATATTTAAAAGTGAAAGGAAGGTCCTTTTTCTCTGCCTTTTGTTTGTCCGATTTAAGACTGTAATAAATGTCGGCGGTGCTTTTTTTCGGGTTGAACTGCACGACGAAATAAATATATCCGTTATCCGTCGATGTAAAATCGCCCGTTTCCGGGTCGGTGCCGTACATCGTGTCGCGAAACGCCGTCGCGGAAAGAAGATTGACGAACTCGTATGGCACGTATTCGAACGTTTTCGAGGTTTCCGCCGAAACGTAGCCGAGCGTGCAATCGTCCGACACTTTCTTATACGCCGTCGAACTCGCCTCGAGTTTTATACACCCCGAACTCAGCGCCGGCGTGCCGAAATTAAGCATCTTTTCGCTCGCGTAATACCCGAGCCGCCGTCCGTCCACCGCGGGATCGATTTTATAAGTGATGAAATTATACAGCCCGGGGTTTTCCACGTCCTCTTCGAAAGTCACGCGGAGTTCGCTGCACGAAAGTTCTTCTTTTTTGTCGCCGTAAACGCGGAAGCCCTTGCCGTCCTCGCCGAAAATCAGATATTCGACGATTCCGTCGCGCTCGATAAGGTCGATCGCCTGACCCGACGAATCCTGCCCGTAAGTCCGCCTTACGAGTTTATAAGTCCCGACGATATCTTTTTTCTTTCCCGATTCCGTTCTGTAACACGCGGCGAACTGGAAAAATCCGACGATCGCAAGAAACCCCGCAATCACACCGCAACCTTTCTGAATCATTTTCTTTAACATAACGTATCTCCTCTATATCGGATAATATCCGACGAGCGGTTCGGGCAAATCGTTTTTGTCCTCCCCGTCCGTCTTATCACCGTCATTATATCATCATATTATGTATTTGTCCACGATTTTTCGAAAAGTTTTTTCACAAAATTATAATAATTTTCACACGGTTTTAATATTTCTCTCGATTCCCCGCCGACTTCGTCGATTCATTCAACCAACTAAAACTTGTTTTTAAGATCGACCGAAATCACCTTATCCGCTTTGATATTGACGAGATATACGCCCGTAACCTTCTTTTTAAGCACTTTTTCGACGGCGTAAACGTATAATTCGAGCTGTTTACGATACCTTTTCACGAGAACGTCATCCCGCCATTCGCCGGTATACTTATAGTCTATGACGAGCGCTTCGTCGCCTTTCACACAGAGAAGGTCGATTATCCCCTGAACGAGGATTTCGCCGCTCCCCGAGTTTTCTTCGCCGATAAGCGTCGCCGGCATATACGCAGTAAACGGTTGTTCGCGATATAGCGGCCACCCGTCGATCGAGCGAAAGATTTTCATCTTGAGAATCCGCCCGAGCTTGTTCCTGTCGAGCAACGCGATTTGTTCTTTCGGAAGCAAAAGCCCGTCTATAAGTCGTTTAATCTCGCTTTCGGCGTCTTTTCCGAAATCGCATTTTTCTAAAAACGCATGATACGCGGTACCCACGTCCTCGCGTTTTTTCTCTTCGTCAACGGCGCCCGCACCCAAAACACCCGCGCCCAAAATATCCGGGTCCGCCGAATCCGCAGAACCTGCCCCCGCCGAATCCGCCGCACTTGGCGAGCCAACCGAATCCGCCGAAACGTCGAACGGAAGATCAAAAAACTCTTCGGACGGCTCCTCGAAAAGGGGCTTACGCTCGAACGCGGGCGCGCCCTCTTCTTCGAAGTGCGCCGCCGAAGTAACCGATCTTTTGACCGAAAGAAATTCGTCCGCGCTCTCATACTTAAAATCGAGATTTGCCGCTATATAGGACGCGAGTTCTTCGTCGCACTCGCCGATAAACACCTTGCGAAGTGATCTTTCGGCTTGCTTGCGTTCGTCCCACTCGCCCGCGTCGACGAACGGAAAATCGTTTTCGGCGAAAAAGTCAAACGGTCTTTTGACCGAATAAATGTCGCCCTCGAAGTGCGTTTTCTTGAAGTTCGGACAAGTTTTGCCGTACTCGCCCACGACGTAAAGATCGTTCCGCGCGCGCGTTAAAGCGACGTAAAGAATGCGCATTTCCTCCTCGCGCGAGCGTTTTAAAAGTTTCTTTTTCAAAAAAGCGAGAAAGGCGGTTTTTCTGACGACCATCGTCATCGTGTCGTAATGCGCGATCGCAACGCCGTATTTTCTGTCGTAAATAAAATTCCCCGATTTGTCGCGGTCGTTATATTCCTTGAACGCCCCCGCGAGAATCACGACGGGATATTCGAGCCCTTTCGACGCATGCACGCTCATAATTTTGACGGCGTTTTCGTCATCGTAAGCGACGGTAAGCGCCTTGACCGTTTCGTCTATTCCCGACAAAAACTCGTCCACCGTCTGCTTTTTCGCGCCCGCTGCACGGATAAATGCGTTCACGCGCGCCATTTTGAATTCGCCCATTCTCGATGACAAAAGACCGACGTCGATCCCGTTCTCGCGAATGACGAGCGAAAGCAGTTCGTCGCACGAAGTAAACGAAGCAATAAGCCGGATCTTTTCCATGTAACGGTCGAACTTGCGCAGTTTTTCCGCAAGCGGATCGTCCGCGCCTTTTTCACGGATATACGTTCCGTAAGCGTCCACGAAACTCCCGCGCGGCGTAAATTTTCTGATCGCATAAAGTTCGGCGTCGCTCACCCCGCCGATATTGCTTTTAAGCACGGACGCCAGCGGTATATCCTGATTGAAACACCCGACGAGCTTGAGAAAATCGATCAGAAAAGCGATTTCCGCATACTCGCCTATGCTTTTTTTCGAGTTTGCCGAAACGGGAATACCCGCGGCGATCAGTTCTTTGGCGTAAGCGTCGCCCGAAGCGTTCGCGTTGCGAAGAAGAATCGCAATATCGCCGAACTCGATTTTCTTTTTCTTTCCATCTTTGCCGACGAAAATTTCCTTGCCGTAAATATCGAGAATCATCTTCGCGATGAACGCGCCCTCGGCAAAAAATCCGCCGTCGTTCATCGTTTCGAGATGTTTCACCACGCCGTACACTCCGCGCGGCAAATTACCCTTATCCACCCGCTTTTTCACGGCGTAAAACCCGATTTCGCCCTCGTCCTCGGGGTAATCCGCGCCAAAAATCATCTGATTTGCGCGATAATCGACGTTGCCGCATTTTTGCGTCATGCTCCCCGAAAACACTCGGTTGACCGCTGAAATAACCGCGTTCGTACTGCGGAAATTCTTGTCGAGATCGATCACTTCGCCCTCGCCCGTTTCCTCGTAAAGCTTGCGTTTTTCGGCAAAAATCAGCGGATTGCACCCGCGAAAATCGTAAATATTCTGCTTAACGTCGCCGACCATGAACAAATTATCGTTCGAAACCGCGCGCAAAAGATATTCCTGAACGCCGCTCGTATCCTGATATTCGTCGGTGAAAACGAACTTGAACCGCGCGCGCACCTCGTTCCTGATCGCCTCGTTTTGAAGCACTTTAAGCGCAAAATGTTCGAAATCGGAAAAATCAACGCAGTTTTCCTCGCGTTTTTCCTCCGCGAACGCCGCCGCAAAGCCTTTCACCACGCCGCAGAACGCACGGTAAATTTCAAGCCCGTCCGCGGCGAATGCGAGTTCTTCGTCGAAATCGTTCAGATCGTATTCTTTCATTTTCTTGCGCCGAAACTCGCCGTATTCGTCGGCGAACTCCTTGAACGCGGCTTCCGCGCGCAAGATCTTTTCGTCATCCGTTTTCTTCTTGCCGGGGCGCCTCGGGAGCGCGTCCGCGAGCCGATCGGTTATCTCGGCGGGCGTTTTTCCTTCCGCCGCAAAGTTCAAGCCGTTTATGACGAGCGCGACGTAGTTTTCATACTCGGAAAACCCCGCGAATTCCGCGGCATATCCCTCGGCGTAGTCCGCAAACCGCTTAAGTTCGGCTTTAAGTTCGGCGGCAAGTTCGTCATAAATCTTTCCGACGCCCTCTTCCGTGTAATATAGTTCCCCGTCGTCGAGTATTTTAAACGGATCGGGTTCGGTCATAATTCCGTTGAAAACCGAAACTACGAGATTTTTGAGCGCAGCGTCGCTTCTGCGCTTGAAAAACACGGGCAAAAGCAGCTCGAGTTTCTCGTCCCCGCTCTCGTACATTTCGTCAAAATATCGGTCTATAGCACGTTTAACGAGCTTTTCGCGCTCCGAATCGCTCACGACCGAAAAGGACGGATCGACGCCCGCTTCATAAAAGAATTCTTTGATAAGATTCTTGCAAAACGAGTGTACGGTAGAAATATTCGCGGTCGGAAGCATGTCGAGCTGGCGGGAAAGTCTTTCGCTTTCTTCCGCATCCGCCGTCCTGATTCTCTCGGTAATCGCCGCGGCGATCTTTTGCTTCATCTCGCTCGCGGCAAGCACGGTAAAGGTCACGCACAAAATCTCGTCAACGTTCGCCTTGCCCTCGGCAATCAGACGGATTATTCGGTTGACCATAACGCACGTTTTTCCGCTCCCCGCCGAAGCCGAAACGAGAACGTTCCCCTCGCCGAAATCGACGGCGCGTTGTTGTTTTTCCGTCATCATAACTTATTCCTCCCCGCCGTCCTTGCTTTTTTCGACTTTCCCGTTTTCGATTTTCCGGTTTTCGGCGCGCGCGTTGCTCCCAGAGCCGTCGCCGTTTTCTTCGACCTCTTCGCTTTCCGCGTTTTCCGCAACGGCGGCAACGATGGTCGTTTTGTCGATTTTTTCGTTAACCGTCCGCGTTCTGCCATCGATCGCGGCGTCATAGCCGCAAAGCCCGTGATACTCGCAATATTCGCAAGCCTTATCGTCGGGCGACGGAACGATCACGCCATCGTTGATTTCCGAAATACCCTCGCCCGCCACCTTGACGGCGTAATCGAGATATGCGTCGAACTCCTCGCGCGTGAGAAGTCCCGCGTCGTACCTGAACCCGCCGCCCGTCTTGCGCTCGGTGAGATTGGCGGAAATAAACCGCCCTTTTCTGTTCTCTTCCGTAATGCTGTCGTCGATTTCCGACGCCGTCGCAAGGTCGGCGAGCGTCTTGCCCTTCATCGCGATGACCGCCTCTTCGTCGTCTCCGAACTCGTCGGCAACGGGGAAATAATATGCCCCCACCGGCTCGAACCGATCGGAAAACGCCTTGGCGTAAACGTACAACTGAAGTTTTTTGCCGACGTAAAGATCTTCGTCGCCGTGCCCGGTGACCGCCCCCGTCTTATAATCGACGATATTCATTTTGTTCCCGAAAGAATCGATACGATCGGCTTTCCCGACGATCTTTCGTCTGCCGCCGCGCGTATCGACCGCGATCGCGGGCAGATCCCCGCCGTAGCCGAACGACACTTCGATATATTTCGGTCTGAACGACGAATGACTGTATCCGTCGTAAACGTTAAGGCAAAACCGCACCGTTTCCTTTTTCAAAAACGCAAAAGTAACGCGCCCCGCGCCCGTAACGCCGTATTTAGAATATTCGTCCCGCGCGGAAATCTCGTCGAAAAGCCTTTCCGCAAGCGCTTTCGCCTCTTCCCGACCGCCGTCGAAATTCCCTTTTATCGTAAACTCCCGCGCGACTTCGTGAATAAGATCGCCGACTACTTTGGCGCGCATATCCCCCTCTTCGCGCTGACCGAGCTTGACTGCCCGCGACAAAAAATTCTGATACGGGCATCTGAAAAAGCCCTCGATCGACGTTGCCGAAATATCCCGCTCGGCGTAATTCACGCCGTCCGTATAATACCCGATCTCACTGCTTATCGCCCCGAGAAGTCCGTCGGGAAGCGCCCGAAGCCCCTTTTCGCGCATGACGAAATAGAAAGCCGCCGCGGCGTCGAACTCTTTTCGTTCACCTTCCTTATACGCCGAAACCTCTCGCGCAAAACCGAACGCCGAACTGCGCTCCGTCATATACGGCAAAGCCTTATATCTCTTTCCTCGCTCGCCGCCGACAAGCTCCGCCGCACGGTCGTTTTGCCGCTTATCCGCAATCCCGATTCGTCCGACGACGCGTTTTTTACCTCCAGACTCGTTCGCACCCGTAACGCCCGTACCGCCTTTTTCCCCGCCGCTAAAGCCGACAGAACCGCCCGAGCCGCCCGCAGACGTATCCGAACCGTCGTCCGAGAATGCCGCAATAACGTAATCTATGATTTCCGAACTTCCGCTTTCCGCGCCGTCCGCATCGCGAACTGATCTTGAAAGATAGAGTTTTTCGGAAAACGCCGCGATCGCCATGCACGCGTTTTCGCGGTTGCGTCTGTTGACTTCTTTGATTTTCGGTTCGACCGAAACGTCGAACGCTTCCATTCCGACGATATCGCGGTCGCAAAGCAGCGCGCTGTCGAGCTTGGTCGCAGGCACGCCCTCGTTAAGCCCGAGCGCAAACAGCACCTCGTGTTCCTTATATTTAGCCGAGCGAAAATCGCCCACGAACACACAGTCGGAAAATTCCTGAATAACCGAAATCTTACACGCGGTCATACCCGAAACGACGACGTTTTTGATCTCCGAAAGGGGCAAAATTTCGTCGCCGAGTATGGCTTTCGCCGCCGAAAGAACGTCGACGAACTTCTCGTACGCCTGCGCGTTATACGCCGCAAGTTCTCTGCAATCGACTTCTGTCAGCCGATTCCCGAGTTCCTCGATCGTTTCTTTTGCGGAAAGTGCGTAAAGCACCCGCTCCACGTCCTCGACCGCCGCGGAAAACGCCACGCCGCCCTGCCGCTCCGACTTCGTCAAAAGCGATTTGTTTAAAAGCGCGGACGACGAAAACAACCCCGCTACTTTAGCGCGGAGATTTTCATATTCTTCAAGTTTTTCATCCTTTCTCGTGAACGGAACGAGCAGTCTTTTTCTGTCGATCGCGTTTTTGAGAACGTAATTTTCGAACCCGTCCGAAAGCGCCTTGTCAGGCGTGACGAGCGGATTTTTGACCAGCCGCAGAAAATCCGACACGGCAAAACCCCGCCTTATCGTGTCGATATACGCCGAAACGAGCGTCGTCAGCGGGTGCTTTCCGAGATCGTCCGACGTGTCGAAAAAGCACGGAATACCGTAATCGGCGAAAACCCGCTTGATCGTAAGATAATACGCGGAAATATCCTCGGCGCAGACCGCGTAACTTTTGTAACGCTGTCCGTAATCAAGCCCGACGGCGGCGTTCCGCCTTACCCCGTTCGCAATGAGTTTCGCAACGTACTCGACCTCCTCGGTGACGCTCTGCGCGCGATAAACATGGATATCCGGGCAAAACTCCCCGTTCTTATTTTTAACGCCCGGCGAAAAAAGCGAATCGAGCAGTCGTTTTCGCACCCCCGCCGTCTTCTCTGCGATATGCTCCGCCCCCGCGAAAGTCATCGCGAAATTGAACGTTTCGTTCGTATAAACGCCCTTATTTTCGCCCGCCACGAGCGCAAAAGTCAGACTTTTTGCGTTTTTCGAAAGCGAAATGAAGATCTCGCAAAGCGTTCTGTTGAGTGACGGGAACCCCGCAACGATGACGTCGGCGTTTTTGACCGCCTCGCTTTCCGCAAAGAACTTCGGAAGCCGCGAAAGTCTGTTGTTTCCGTCCGTCAGCCCGTTCTTCGCGATATATTTTTCATATGCAGAAAAAATGAGATAAATATCGTCGAGCTTGCGTTTCAGAATGCCGCCGCACCCCTCCGCCGCGCGATAAACGTCGGCGGGCGCAATTTTCGCACTCTTAAGCTGTGCGATAAGTTCATAAACCACGCCCGCAAGGTTCGGATCGTAAACGTTTTTAAAGCACCCGAGTTCGCCTTTATTCTCGAGCAAAAGCCTTTTCACGACGAGCGCCGCGCTCTCGGGCGAAAGAAGTTTTCCGTCGTCCGGAAGGAATTTATGCATAAAACGGTTGAACGTAAAGACCTTCGTTCCGAACGCTCCACCGTACTTGCGGGACAGCGCGATCTCGAGTTCGAGCGTAAACTTATCCTCGCAAAAAACGATTTTTTCGTCGAGCGGATTCCCCGCCGCAAGTCTTGCGGTAAGATCGGCAAGCTCGCACGTCGCGTTCACGGTATAAATTTTCATTTCGCACCTCCCGTCCGAATTCTACTCGGATATTGTAACACAAACCCCGCCCCGTTTCAATGATTTTTCTGCGATAGGTCGATAAATATAATCGTGTTTTATGCCGTTATGACTACCGATTTTTAATTTTTGTCAAAATCGATAGTGATAACTCGTCTTTTTAATCATTTCGTCATCCCGAGCCTTGCCAGCTTGCTCGGCTCTTTTCGTCATCCCGAGCCGACCCCACATTGCCCAACCGACGAGGGATCTAGGGGGCAAGTTCCGCACTTTCGCAAGCGCCATATTTTACAAGGTTCTACAATAAATGTTGGGTGTGAAGAAAACGGATTCCAATCGGGTTGCAATCGGGTTTTGCGCCCGATTACGCCCGTTTTTTTGTGCGAAAATAAAAAATTATTGTGTAAAATAATATTTTTTGCCTAATAATTCTCATACGGGCGCATTTTGATTGACATTGCCGCACGCGATATAATAGAATCAAAAAAGACGATCCCATCGATTGCGGCGGAGAAAAAACGGAGAAGCAATATGGATTTATTCGAAAAATGTTATAACAACGAAAAGGTCAGACAAGCAAAGGAAAGCGGATATTATCCGTATTTTTCCGTGCTGACGAGCGGACAGGACACGGAGGTTACGCTCGGCGGCGTCAAAACGGTCATGATCGGTTCCAACAATTACCTCGGACTTACGGGCAACAAAGAAGTCGTCAATGCGGGAATCGAAGCGCTTAAAAAATACGGTAGCGGCTGTTCGGGGTCGCGCTTTCTGAACGGAACGCTCGATATTCACGTAAAACTCGAAAAGGAACTTGCTGATTTTCTCGAAAAAGAGGACGTCGTTACGTTCGGCACCGGCTTTCAATCCAATCTTGCGATAATCAGCGCGCTTTGCGGACGAAACGACTATATTTTGTGCGACCGAGAAAACCATGCGAGCATTTACGACGGCTGTCGGTTGAGCTATGCGAAAATGCACAGATATAAACACTCAGACATGGGCGACCTCGAACGCATTCTGAAATCGCTCGATCTTAAATCGGCGGGCGTTCTGATCGTTACAGACGGCGTCTTTTCGATGAGCGGCGAAATCTGCAATCTGCCAGAAATCGTTTCACTTGCAAAAAAATACGGCGCGCGAGTTATGGTCGACGACGCACACGGGCTCGGAGTTCTCGGCGCGCACGGACGAGGCACGGCGGAATACTTCGGGCTCGAAAAAGAAGTCGACGTTTATATGGGAACTTTTTCCAAATCGCTCGCCAGTCTTGGCGGATATATGGCGGCGGAACGCGAAGTCGCCGAATTCGTCCGCCACGCGTCGCGTCCGTTTATTTTCAGCGCGAGCATTACGCCCGCGTCCGCAGAATGCGCCCGCGCGTCGCTCAATATTTTGCGCCGCGAGCCAGAACGCGTCGGAGCCCTTAAAGAGATCAGCGCGTATATGCGTTCGCTCCTTAAGGGGTACGGAATCAAAATCATCGACGCGGAAACGCCGATCATACCCGTTTTCACTTACGACGATCTGACAACATTCAAAGCGTGCACGATGCTTCAAAGACGCGGAGTTTACGTCAACCCCGTCGTTTCGCCCGCCGTTCCCGAAGGTCAGAGCATGCTCCGCACAAGCTACACAGCGACGCATACCAAAAAGCAGATGGAATATGCCGCAAGCAAAATTGCGGAAGTATTTAAGGAACTCGGATTGCTGCAATAAACGAAAAATTCGCTAAAAAGTCGGTCAATAGGTCGATTATCAGCCCGCAATCCTAAGCCTTGCTCGTTTACTTGGCTGCCGAAGAATCCAGGCATGAAGTGCCGCACACGAAAAAACATCTATCCACTAAAAGTGCGTGGCTTACGCCCCTGGATCCCTCGTAAGAAAGTCAAGTGAGTTGGCTCGGGATGACGATAGAGAATACGTCGAAGCGCCGTACATGCAATTTTACGACAAAAAAACATATAGCCGACCTATAGCCACACTTTTTTACAATTTGATTTAACGAAAAAACCTCTGAATTTTCGGCAGAGGTTTTTTTGTTATAACTACGCTGTCCGCGATGAATGCGACGCGTTGTCGCTTTTCACGACTCAAACCATTTGACGGCACAGTCGCGCGGAAAGCAAGGCTCGTGAAGGAGGCAAGGACGGGATAGACC
>CAKQKN010000130.1 GCA_934249215.1 uncultured Clostridia bacterium | reverse complement strand
GCCGAACTGCGTGCCGTAATCGCCGAGGTGGTTGATTCCGACCGCCTTATAGCCGAGGAAATTATATATTTTATAAAGCGAACTCCCGAGAACGGTCGTGCTTAAATGTCCGATATGGAAGGGCTTTGCGATGTTGATCGACGAATAGTCGATGCAGACGGTTTTGCCCGCGCCCTCAGTCGAACTTCCGTATGTCGAGCCGGTCGAAAGAATTTCGGCAAGAACTTTTTCGGAAAAAGAACCGCGGTCGACTTTGAAATTGAGATAACCGTTTATCGATGAAACCTCTGTGATGACGGCGTCGGTTTCAAAGGTTTTGGCGAGTTCGTCGGCGATCATTGCGGGAGATTTGCGCAAAATCTTCGCAAAGCGGAAGCAGGGCAGAGCGTAATCACCCATTTCCTGAGACGGAGGAGCGACGATGAATCCCGATATCTCGTCGGTGTCGACGCCTTCGATATTTATTTTTTCCGCGATATACTTTTTGTAGTCCATGGTTCCTCCGTTTATGCACGAGAAAATCTGGCGTCGCCGCAAGTGTGTTCGATACCGCCGTTTTCACGCATTGTCACCGTACATTTTAACATAATCGGGCGGCAAATGCAACGGATAATCGACTTCTTTTACGTAAAACCGCGCGAATATGGCGTAGTATCGTAAGGTTGCGAGGTAAATTCAGAAAAAGACGCGCGAAATATCGACCGACAAATTAAACGATTGTCCGAAAGCGACCCGAAAAATAAAAACGCCGGCGAAGTTGTCGACGTTTTCGAAATGTTCGTTTTTGGACTTATAGCCCTATTTTCGAAACGAGAGTGCTGACGATTATGTCGAAAGCTTGCTCGTTATAGCCGCCCTCGGGAACGATGAGATCCGCCACGCGTTTGAACGGTTCGATGAAGCGTTCGTGCATCGGTTTGACCGTCGAAAGATATTGTGTAACGACCGAATCGAGCGTTCTTCCGCGCTCCTTGACGTCGCGGAGGATACGCCGCAGAATTCTTACGTCCGCGTCGGTATCCACGAACAGTTTATAGTCCATAAGATCGGTGAGCCGCGGATCTGCGAAAAGCAAAATTCCTTCGAGAATGATGACTTTTTTGCTTTCTTCGCGCGTGTATTCGGGCAGGCGGGAGTGCGTCGCGAAGTCGTAAGTCGGGCATTCGATGCTTCCGCCGTTTTTGAGCGTTTCGACGTGAGATATGAGCAGTTCGTTGTCGAACGCGTCGGGGTGATCGTAGTTTCTTGCGGCTTTTTGCTCGAGAGAAAGCGTTTCGTCGTCTTTGTAATAACGGTCCATTCCGATGAGAAGCGCGTTGTCCTTTCCGAGCGCGTCGCGAATTTTTTTTGCGAGAGTCGTTTTTCCGCTTCCCGTGCCGCCACATATTCCGATTACGATTCTTTTCACTATCTTTTCCGCCTTTGCTTTTTATATCGTTTCGATAAGGAATGGAATCCCTGCAATTTAAAAACCGTCATAGTGCGATATGTTGCGATAATCGACTTATAGACGGTCTTTTCGGTAAATCAATCTTTCTTTTTCAAACGCTGGTTAAAAACGTGCAGCCCGAACCACAAAAGAACGCCGATCTGAAGCGGTATCGGAATGATGAAGCAAAGCCAGGCTTGTGCCGAGCCGATTGCAAGGTAAACGGTGAGGGCAAGCGTCCACAAAAGTCCGGAAACGAAAATCATGTTGAGCCACGATTTTCCCCAGATGGAATCGAACACGATGAGAACGATAAAACTTGCGGGAAGTGCCGCGATGAAGCTGAACGCCGCGTCGTGAGTGGAAAGGCCGAGCCCGCACAGAAGCACGAATACCGCCGTCGCGACGATCCATACGAGAAGGGTGGAAAGAAGGGTTATGATGATTTTCTGCCCCGCGACGAGCGCCTTGCGCGCCTGTTTCGGCTTGACTTCGACGTTTTCCGAAAGGATATAGTCAACGGAAACGTTGTAAATATCGGCGATTTTCTTAAGTGTTTCCACGTCGGGCAGAGATTCCCCGCGCTCCCATTTGCTCACGGCTTTATCGGAATAATTGAGTTTTTCCGCAAGTTCCGCTTGTGTGTACGAATAAAGTTTTCGCAACTCGACAAGGTTTTTTGCGACTACGTCTTTTAGTTCCATAAGCCTATATTATCACAATTACTGTGGAAAAGCAAGCGTAAAACGGGTAATTCTACTCTCGGTAGAGAAAAAAATTAACGCTCTACCCGGCCGATTTTAAGGCGTAGAGATGGCGAAAATTATAGTATAGTCACAGAAATTGATTTTTTCAAGTTTCGGGCATATAATAACCGCGTAAAACAACCGAAAAAACACAGGAGGTTTTCTGATGAAAATTGCATTATCCGCAGAAAGCACGATCGACATGCCGAAAGAGTTGCTGGCAGAGTACGATATACACACGCTTCCGTTCACCGTTATACTCGGCGACGAAGTGAAACTCGACGGCGAGTTCCCCGTTTCGCACATTATCGAATACGTAAATCAACATAAGGTGTTGCCGAAAACGAGCGCGGTGAATCAGGCGCAGTTCGAGGAACATTTCAACAATCTCTTAAAAGACTACGATGCGATAATTCACGTTTCGTTGTCGTCGAAGATTTCGTCGGCTTGCGAAAACGCGAAAGCGGTCGCCGCAAAGATGAAAAACGTTTACGTCATCGATTCGCAGTCGCTGTCCACCGGTATCGCGCTCATCGCGATCTATGCGTCCAAACTTATTAAAAAAGGACTTGACGCCGAAGAAATCGTCAAAAAGTGCGAGGAGAGAGTTCCGTACGTTCAGGCGAGTTTCGTTCTCGCCCGTCTCGACTATCTTTATAAGGGCGGAAGATGCACGGCGCTTCAGCTTTTCGGCTCCAACATTTTGAAACTGCGCATTCAGATTCTCGTTAAAGACGGACAGATGAAACCTGCGGGCAAATATCGCGGAAACATGGATAACTGCATCAGAAACTACGTCAACGACACGCTCAACGAGTACGACAACCCCGATCTTTCCGAGGTTTTCATCACGTCGACGACCGCGACCGACGCACAGAACGAAATGGTAAAACAGATTCTTCTCGACCATGGCTTCAAGCACGTTATGATCACGAACGCGGGCGGAACGATAACCAGCCACTGCGGCGAAAACACGCTCGGAATTCTGTTTATCAACGACGGCGAGCACGAGGTCTGATAAATCGACGGCTTTGCCGATTGAATAATTTCAGGCGAACGGAATTTTTTCCGTTCGCTTTTTTGATTGACTGAAAATTGTTTTTATTGTATGATAAATTCGCTCGAAAAAGTCAAAAAACGAGAGTCGGCCATATACAAAAAAAACTAATGAACCGACAAACCAAGTAAAAATACTATAAACCGTCCGCGCGGAAAGATCGCGGGAAAATAGGAGAAACTTATGCTCGAAAAATATTATGAAAGTTATGAGTGCGTCGGCGTGATGCCGCCGAGATGTTACTATATTCCTTTCGGCGGAAAAGCCGAGTGGAACAAAGACAGAAGCGAAAGTTCGCGCTTCGCGTCGCTATGCGGAAAATGGAATATCACGCGGTATGAAAGAATTTTCGACGTTCCGGACGATTTTTATAAGAAGTCGCCCGAAAAAGAGATCGACGTTCCGTCTTGCGTGCAATATTACGGGCTGGACTATTTTCAATATACGAATTGTAACTATCCGATTCCGTTCGATCCGCCTTACGTTCCGACAAGCACGCCCGCTTTTCATTACAGCCGCAGATTTTCGCTTAAAAAGTCGGGCAGACAATATCTCGTTTTCGAGGGCGTCGACAGTTGCTTCTATCTTTACGTGAACGACAAGTTCGTCGGGTTCAGTCAGATCAGTCACCGCGTCAGCGAATTCGACGTTACCGATTTCGTCAAGGACGGCGAAAACAAGATCGACGTTCTCGTTCTTAAATGGTGCGCGGGAACGTATTTCGAAGATCAGGATAAATGGCGTTTTACGGGGATTTTCCGCGAAGTTTATCTTCTTTCTCGACCTGAAAAGCACGTCGTCGATTATAAAATCGAAACGAAAACGAGCGGCGAGGTGTCGTTTTTGCTCATTGAGGGCGCGGCTGCGAACGTGACTTTGTGCGGCGAAACGAAAAATGTCAAAGAGGGCGAAAAAGTCGTTTTCAAGATCGACAATCCCGTTTTGTGGAGCGCGGAAACGCCCTGTCTTTACGATCTCGACATAGAGTCCGAGGGCGAGTTTATCCGCGAACGAATCGGAATAAGGGAAGTTTCAATCGAAAACGGCGTATTTTTGCTGAACGGCAAGGCGATCAAGCTTCGCGGCGTGAACCGCCACGATTTCCACCCGACTAAAGGCGCCGCCGTGTCGCTCGGCGATATTTTGACCGACCTTAAGCTGATGAAAGAGTTGAACGTAAACGCCATCCGCACGAGCCACTATCCGTCTTGTCCCGAATTTTACGCGCTGTGCGACGAATACGGTTTTTACGTTATAGACGAAGCAGATCTCGAATCGCACGGGGCGTCCGAAACGCTCGCCGGGAGGGCAGAAGGGTATCTTTCCGATCTTCCCGAATTTCAATTCGCGATGACCGAGCGGCAGAAAATGCTCGTCACGCGCGATAAGAACAGACCGTGCGTCATCATCTGGTCGATGGGCAACGAGTGCGGCTGGGGCAGAAACTTTTACGCTTGTTCGGAATATATAAAGAAAACCGATTCCACGCGTCCCGTGCATTACGAGCGCGTCTGCGTCGTCGATTACGATCAAAAAACGGGCGAGCGCAAGTCCGCGTTTGAGGATTATGCGACCGCGCCCGTCGATATGGTAAGCCGCATGTACGCTTCGCCCGAGTTTATGCGCGACGGGTTCCTTAACGACAAGGATGAAAAAAGACCTTTCGTGCAGTGCGAATACAGCCACGCGATGGGCAACGGCCCCGGCGATCTTAAGGAATATTGGGACGTCATCTATTCCTCCGACAGATTTATGGGCGGATTCGTCTGGGAATGGGCGGATCACGGCGTGAAGTACGACAGCAAGGGGTTCAGATACGGCGGGGATTTCGGCGAAACTCTGCACGACGGCAATTTCTGCATCGACGGAATAGTCACCGCCGACCGCAAGGTTAAGACCGGAACGCTCGAAATGAAAAAAGCGTATGAACCGGTGAAGATCGAAAAAGAGGGGGATCTCGTCGTAATAACTTCCCGCAACTATTTTTCCGCGCTCGTGTTCACCGCGGAGATAATCGCAAAAGACGGGAAAAAAGTTTTGAATGCGCAAAAAACCGACGTCGCGCTCGCGCCCGGCGAAAGCGTATCCATCGAAATCGCGGCGGAAAACGCGTCCGTTTTGAAAGTCAATCTTTACACTGCGAATGACGAGGGCTTGGTCGCCGCGGGACATTTGTTCGCTTCCGAAAGTTTCGAACTCAAAAAATTCGAGTTGCCTTCGGCGAAACCTGCTTCGTGCAAGATCGAAGAGCGGGACAATCGCTTCGTCGCAACGTGCGGCTCAATCGTTTATGAAATCGACCGCGCGACGGGCGTGATCGAAAGCGTTACGTGCGGAAAGGAAAAAATATTTGACGGCGCGCTTTCGCTGAACGTTTTCCGCACACCCACGGACAACGACCGCAACGTTTCCTGGCGTTGGTACAACCAACGGTTGAATTACGCTTATCAGGACGCTTATTCCGTGGAAAAGGACGGAGAGTCGGCGATCGTCGTAAACGGAAAAATAGTTTCCGAACGCGTCTGCCCTATCGTAAAGTTTAAGTTGAGATATGAATTTTTTGACGGCGGAGTTGAAGTGTCGCTCGATTATGAATATAAAAAGCGGAAAGAGGGCGATTTTCTTCCGAGAATCGGGCTTGTCGCTCCGCTCGATAAGTCGTATGAAAACGTGGAGTTTTACGGGTTCGGTCCGCGCGAGAGTTATATCGACAAGCGGTTCGCGTGCAGTCGCGATTATTACGAAACGACCGTTTCCGAAAACTTCGAGCATTACGTCAAACCGCAGGAAAACGGCAGTCACTTCGGCACGACATACGCGAAAATCGATAACGGCAAGATGACCGTGGAACTTGCGAGCGAGAGCGGTATATCGTTCAATCTCTCGCCTTACGACGTTAAAGCGCTCGAAAAGTGCGCGCACGACGACGAACTTCCGAAAAGCGAAAGGAATTATCTTTACGCAGACTTTTATATGAGCGGCATAGGCTCCGCGTCGTGCGGTCCCGCGCTCAATCCGCGCTTCCGCGTTCCCGAAAAGGGGGACGGAAAAGTGCTTGTTCTTTTCGGTAAGAAAGGTAAGTAAAACCGTCGATAATCGACTTATAGGCGGGGGATTTATATTATTTGTTTTTCTCATCCGTTCTTGAACTTTGCCCGTTTTGTTCGAGTTTTGAAGGATCCGGGCAATTTTGTGCCGCACTGTTGACGTCGGATATTTCTTGAAGTGCGGGGCTGACGCCCCTGGATCCCTCGTAGGTTGGTCAAGCAGGTCGGCTCGGGATGACGAGAGAGTTTAAAATACCCGATAATCGACTTATAGGCGGGGATTTGACGAAATAACACAAAAACAAACGGGGATTTGCTATTAAGGCGAATCCCCGTTTTTGAGTCAAGTTTTATCGTATAATCAGTTGAACTTGATTTGTTTTTCGACGAAAGCGATCACTTCGTCGACGGACATACGAACCTGCGACATGGTATCTCTGTCTCGCAGGGTGACGGTGTCGTCCTCGAGCGTATCGAAGTCCACGGTAAGGCAGAACGGCGTTCCGATTTCGTCCTGACGGCGATAGCGTTTTCCGATCGAACCCGCTTCGTCATAGGTGCACATAAATTCTTTCGCGAGTCTGTCGTAGATGCCGCGCGCCTTTTCGGAAAGATTTTTCTGGAGCGGAAGAACCGCGACTTTATACGCCGCGATCGACGGGTGGAAGTGCATTACAACTCTCGTGTCGCCGCCGTCGAGCGTTTCTTCGTCATACGCTTCGGATAAGAGCGCGAGCATAAGACGGTCGGCGCCGATCGAATATTCGATGACGAACGGAATATATTTTTCGTTCGTGTATGGATCGACATAGAGCATACTCTTTCCCGAATATTCCTGATGACGCGAAAGATCGAAGTCGGTGCGGTTGTGGATACCGTTGAGTTCCGACCAGCCGATTGGAAAATAATACTGAATGTCGCAAGCGGCTTTCGCATAGTGCGCGAGTTTATCGTGATCCTTAAAGCGCAGATGATCTTCTTTTATCCCGAGGTCGAGCAGGAATTTTTCGGCTTTCGCCTTATATTTCTCGTAATATTCGTGGTCGGTGCCTTCCTTGCAGAACCACTGATGTTCCATCTGTTCGAATTCGATAGTTCTGAAAATGAAGTTGCCGGGCGTGATTTCGTTTCTGAACGCCTTTCCGATCTGACCGATTCCGAAAGGAATCTTTGCGCGGGTGGTGCGCTGAACGTTAAGGAAGTTTACGTATTCGCCCTGTGCGGTTTCCGGACGGAGATAAATTTTATCTTTTGCGTCCTCGACGACCCCGCGCGAGGTTTCGAACATCATGTTGAACTGACGAATGGGCGTCCAGTTGTGCTTGCCGCAGATCGGGCAGTTCACGTGGTGCTCTTCGATATATTGTTCCATTTCCTCGTTCGTCATAACGTCGGGGTTGACCGTGCCGTGGGAATGCGCTTCGATGAGCTGATCTGCGCGATGGCGGCTTTTGCACTCCTTGCAGTCCATTTTCGGATCGGAAAACGAAGCGGTGTGTCCGCTGGCTTCCCACACGCGCGAATTCATAAGGATCGCGGCGTCGAGTCCGTAGGTGTTTTCGCTCTCCTGAACGAATCTTTTCCACCAGCAGCGTTTGACGTTGTTCTTAAGTTCGACGCCCACGGGACCGTAGTCCCACGTGTTGCCCATTCCGCCGTATATGTCGCTTCCCGGGAAAATGATCCCGCGCGCTTTGCACAAGTTGACGAGTTTTTCCATCGTAACGGCTCTTTTTTCTTCCATAAAACTCCTTCTTCGTAACTTTAAATTACGAATTATGCGCTTTTTCTTTCGAGAAATCGTCGTCGCAAAAAATG
>CAKQKN010000129.1 GCA_934249215.1 uncultured Clostridia bacterium | reverse complement strand
ATAGGAGAGTTCGTTACAATGAAAAACCAAAATAACGATACGTTCGGTTTAGAACACACGACATGGAAATGTCAATATCATATTGTGTTTACTTGCGCCTAAAAGAGGAACTCGAACCGTAAAAATATTGCAAAGTCGGCGTTTAATTTATTGATAATCGGCGGGCGTAGTGATATAATGAACGACGTGCCGCGGAACAGAGATTCCGACCGTTAGCACTGCTCGGTGATGACGAACGGAATTTTTAAACGGCTTTTGAGTTTTTAAGAGGTTATACTTATGACGAAAGGTTCTTCCGCAGCGAAAAAGACGCGTGGCGAAATACAGATGACCGAAGGCTCGCTCTGGAAAAACATGTTTCTTTTCGGTATTCCGCTTATGCTGTCGCAGCTTTTGCAGGTGCTGTTCAATATGGCGGACGTGGCGGTCGTCGGAAAATTTTCAAGTTCGGAGGCGATGGGAGCGGTCGGTTCGACGACCATTCTCGTGTCGCTCTTTACCGGGTTCATCATCGGAATGGGGAGTGCGGTCAACGTTCGTGTCGCCCGGCATCTCGGTGCGAGCGATAAAAACGGCACGTCGGCCTCGATCCGCACGTCCTTTGTAATCTGCCTTGCGACGGGCTGTATCATAACGATTCTTTGTCTTTTGTCGGCGCGGTTTATGCTTGAACTGCTCAAGACAAAAGACGATCTGATCGACGGCTCCGTGCTATATTTTAGAATCTACGCGCTCGGCATGCCGGCACTTGGAATTTTTAACTTCGGTAACGGCGTTCTCAGCGCGAACGGCGACACCAAACGCCCGCTTATCTACCTTACGATTGCGGGAGTTCTGAACGTGCTGTTTAATCTGTTTTTTGTCATCGTCTGCGGAATGGCAGAGGACGGCGTCGCTCTCGCGAGCATAATCACGCAGTACGTTTCCGCGGTGCTTATTCTTATACATATGGCGAAGCAGAACGACGACTGCAAGTTCCGTATCCGCGATCTGAAAAACGGCGTTGACAAACCGGAACTCAAAAGCGTTCTCGGGCTGGGGATTCCCGCGGGGCTCCAGAACGCGATTTTTGCCGTCGCGAACCTGTTTATCCAGAGCGCGGTCAACTCTTTCGATTCGGTTATGGTCGAGGGCAATTCCGCCGCGGCTAACTCCGACGCCATCATTTACAACGTAATGGCTGCGTTTTACACGGCCTGCTCTACTTTTATGGGGCAGAACTTCGGCGCGGGCAAGCATGACCGCATGCTGAAAAGTTATTTCATCGGCATTGCCTATTCTTTTGCGGCGGGGGCGTTGCTCGGCGGCGCGCTGTTCCTGTTCGGGCGTGAGTTTTTGTCGCTTTTTTCAAACGAAGAAGCGGTTATCGAAGCGGGGCTTCAGCGCACGCGCATAATGAGTTTTTCTTACGCGGTCAGCGCGATTATGGACTGCACGATCGCGGCGTGCCGCGGAATCGGCAAGAGCCTCGTTCCCACGATTATCGTGATTATGGGCTCGTGCGTGTTCCGTATCGTGTGGATATATACGGTTTTTGCTTATTTCCACACCATTCCGTCGCTGTATCTGCTCTATATTTTCTCGTGGACGATCACGGCGCTTGCGGAAATCGCGTGCTTCGTCGTTTGCTACAAAAAACTAAAACGAAGTTTTGCCGAAAACGGCGGAACGTCGGGCGGCGCGCCAAGCGTTGCGTAGTCGCGTAAAAAAGATAAATAAGAGGCTATAAGGCGGAAAACGATATGAAAAAAGATCTCGGAATCAAAGAACCACTTTTCCAGAAACCGTACGGCGGAGGAAACTGCGCCGTTTTCAGAAGAGTCGCTTGCGTCGGCGATTCGCTATCTTCCGGCGAAATCGAAGTCGTTCGCGGCGAGGAGCGGCACTATATCGACCTTTTCGATTATTCGTGGGGACAGTTCCTTGGAAGAATTACCGGCGCGAAAGTGTATAATTTTTCTCGCGGCGGAATGACGGCGAAGGAATTTATCGAGGGTTGGGGCGAAAACAGCGGCTGTTTCGACGAAGAAAAGAAATGCCAGGCGTATATAATCGCGCTCGGCGTGAACGATATTCTCAATATGGAACAAGAATTCGGCAGTACGGACGATATCGGCACCGACAGGGAAACTTTCGCGAGGTATTATACGGACGTCGTTGCGCGCTATAAAAAGATTGAACCGCACGCGAAATTCTTTTTCGTGACGATGCCGAAACAATCGGGCGACGACGAAAAGCACGCGGAGATGAAGAAGCGACACGCCGATTTTTTATACGCGCTCAGCGAAATGCTCGAAAACTGTTACGTAATCGATCTTAACGAATACGCGCCCGTATACGACGACGATTTCGGTAAGAAATATTACTATAACGGACACATGAATCCGTCGGGATATATGCTCACCGCCGAATATATAATTTCCGGCATACATTCGATAGTTTCGGCGTACCCGACCGACTTCAACGACGTCGCTTTCATCGGAACAGAATATCATTATCTTATGGAAAACTAAAGGGTAAAAATAATAAACGTAAAGCCCGAAGCTTTTCGTCGGAAACGGCGATCTGCCTCGGGCTTTTTTTCGCATAAAAATAAATATCAGAACATAAACAAGATGGTGGCGGCAAACGATATAACGATCTGAACGAGTTGAATTTTCGTCGGTTTTTCTTTATAGATTATCGCCGCGAGGATACTCGAAAAAATTATCGTCGCGCCCGTTATGAGCGGGTATTGCGCAACCGCGGGAATGTTTTCCGCCGCGATCGACGAAAGAAGAAACGCCGTGCCGTTGATCGCTCCGAACGCCGCGCCGCAACCGATTGCTTTCGGCTTCAAAATGACGGGCGTTTCATTTTCTTTCTTGAAAAACAAACGCATTACTACGTATGTGATTCCCGCCAAAACGAATTGGATTCCGAAGGTATAAACGGTGAATTCCGCGCCGAGAGCGCCGCCTTTTACCGAGTTGAATTTTGAAAAAGTCGACGAAAAACCGTTCAGCAAAAACAGCATCGAACAGAGCAGATAGAACAAAAGCGAACCCTTTTTGCCGCTTTTTCCGTCGTTCTCTTCGCCTTGTTCGTCTTTCTTTTTAAAAAGCACGGGCAGTGCCAGCGCGAGAATCATGATCAAAAGTCCGACGATATTGAACGCCGAGGCTTTTTCGTGCAAAAACAGCACGCCCGCGACGAACGGAACGATCATTCCGCCGAGCATCATAAAAAGCGAATAAACGGCAATATCGCCGAGCGAAAGCGTTTTAAGTCCCGCCGCGCCCGAAAGTATATTGACGACCGCGAGCCCGAGCGCCATAAGGAGCGAGAAAGGGTCAGGGGTGAAGGTGAATCCGCTGCCGATAAATTTTATCGTGAGGAATATCACGCCCGCGAAAAGGGAATAGAGAACGGAAAATGCGATCGAAGAAAGGAGCGTTTTTCCGCAGTTTTTTTCAAACGATTTCGTGACCATAAACTGGGAGCCGAACAGAAACGACGCCCCTAAAAGCATAACGTAGTAAATCATTTTCAGAGTTTTCCCCCGGGATTCCGATCGTCATCCCTGAACTTTTGTTTTCGGCGGGCGATTTTTTACCCGACGCCGAGGTATTATATCACAAAGAATCGCCGTTGTAACGCCTTCGACGGGGCGTTTTGAATTTTTTTCGGCAAATCGTCAAATTGTCCGCGGCAAATTATCGCGGCGTTACCATTTCCCGTATTTTTTAAAGGTTCAGATCCAGTCGCCTTCGACGATGAACAATCCGCCGTCCGCTTCGAGTCGTTTGGTATCGAGTTCTATTTCAAGTTTAATCATGATTGCTTCCCCGTTCGTATTATGGTCGATTTATTGCGGCGAAGCAGCGTCGCAAGAGCGACGTACCCTTTCGCGTCGGAAAACGGCGCGTCGTAATCTTTTTCGCCGTTCAAAGCGGCGCACATGCGCGAAAAGATCTCGAGTTTGCCGAGTTCTTCGAGCACTTTTTCCGCATGCTCTTTATGGCTGAAGAAACTTCCGGCTTCAGCTTCCGTCGGATAATTTAAATAAACGTAGTCCTGATGAGGGCAGAGTGTGTTTTGCCCGACGAGTTCGGGAACGAAAATTTCTTCGTCGATTTCCCCGCAGATTTCATTATAGCGCGCCCATTCGGAGCCTTCCGCGTCGTAGGGCGGAGTTGCCGTGAGCGAGATGATTTTGACGTCCTTATCGAGTGATCTCACGAATTTTTCAAGAGCTTTCTGCCACTCGTTCCGAAGATGATGCGCTTCGTCAAGGCAGACCGTCTTTATTCCGAACCGCCGCAGACGTCGATCAGATCGACGTCGGAATAATCGTCGACAGTCGTTTCTCCGTCTTTCGCCGTGTCTTCCGCGACCTTTTCCGTCGCCGAATACAGCGCCTGATAGGTGGCGGAATTGACCAATTTTATTTTTCTTAAATCGGTGGAAAAGAGGTCGGAAAAAATCGTCTTTGTCGTCAAGAAACAAATCTTTGAACTTTTCGCCCCATTGCTGGCGAATTGCCGTCGTCGGGGACAAGATTATGCACGGCAAGCCGAGGCGGCGAATGAGTTCCAGACCGAGAAACGTTTTGCCGCTTCCGGGCGCCGCTACGATATTGATTTTTCCGTCTTTTAAATAGTCTCCCGCATTGTCGAGAACGCGTTGCTGATAATCGCGAAAACGACCGCTGAAATGCACTTTCGCAAAATAATCCATCGATTCGACCTTTTCGGTTAATATATTTTGTCCGATTATATCATATTTCCGCTGAAAGCTCAATGGATTTGAGTAAAATCTTGTAAATCAACGGTTGAGACAAGACGGAAGTACGGTTATCGCGGTGACGGGGTATACTTACGGCGACTTTATAGCCGAAGTTTCCGCAACCTGTATGCAAGAGGGAACGAAAGGGCGTTACGAATGCTCGGCTTGCCACAAAAGTTTTGACGGCGAACATCGCGAATTCAACGATCTCGACGGACTCGACGTTACGGCTAAAAATCATGCATACGGCTAATTGATAAATGATATCGAGGTGACTTGTACGGATCCGGGGGCAGAAATGGCATTACCGTTGCGACAACTGCAACAAGAATTTCGACGAGAACGGCGTCGAACTGACGGACGTGTTCGTCCCCGCCTTGGGGTATATCCACACGACGGATGAAATCATTCTTCAAAGATAAAATTAAAAAAGAGTCAAGCAAAATTTTTTGCCTGACTCTTTTATGTGTGTCCATTATATGTGTTTTTTAAAAAGTCCGCCTATAAGTCCGTTATCTGGCATTTCTTTGAAAAAATCGAAACGATTTTCAATCTAAAAACAAGTTATTTGCAGATACCGAACAACAATTCGCCGTAGGTCGGATATGGATACTTATCCGCGGGGAGAACGGTTTCGGCTCTGTCGACCTCGATTCTCAACGCGTTCATCGTCGAAAGAACTTCGTCTTTGAAGTAATCGGCGCGGTCCGCGAGCGATGAATCGGGGACGGACGCAAGCGCTTCGGTCAACTTGCATGTAGCGGAGTAAATCGCGGTTTCGGCTTTACATACGACGTCGAGCCGCGCTTTTTCGAAAGTGCAGTCGGCGCCCGCTTTTTCCTTGGTAAGCAGTGCGGACGAAAGTTCCGCGGAATAAGCGGAAACGGCGGGCAGTATGTCGCGGTTTGCCATTTCAACCATGGTCGACGCCTCGATTTTGAGCGTTTTGACGTAGTTTTCGAGCGCAACGTCGTATCTCGCGCGGAATTCCGTTTCGGAAAGAACCTTGAAATCGGTGAAGAGTTTGACGTTCTTTTCCGAAAGCATATATTTAAGGCAGTCTGGTGTCGTCGGAAGATTTAAAAGCCCGCGTCTGACCGATTCTTTTTCGATCCATGCCGAGTCGTAACCGTTGCCGTTGAAGATTATGCGCTTGTGCTCCGCGACCACCTTTTTGATAAGGTCGTGCAGGGCGGCGAAGAAATCGTCCGCCTTTTCGAGATAATCGGCAAATTCGGACAGTTCTTTCGCGACCGCGGTGTTGATTGTGATGTTCGCTTCCGCGATCGACGCCGACGAGCCGGGCATTCTGAATTCGAACTTGTTACCCGTGAACGCGAACGGTGAAGTTCTGTTTCTGTCCGTCGTGTCTTTCGGGAACTTGGGAATGACGTGCACGCCGAGCTTCATCTGCACTTTATCTCTCGGGCAATACGCCGTGTCTGTTTCGATTGCGGTGAGTATTTCGGTCAGTTCGTCGCCGAGGAATACGGAAACGATAGCGGGCGGGGCTTCGCTTGCGCCGAGCCTGTGGTCGTTGCCCGCGGACGCGACCGAAATGCGGATAAGGTCCTGATATTCGTCGACCGCTTTGATGACCGCCGTCAGGAAAAGCAGGAACTGCGCGTTGTCGTAAGGCGTTTCGCCCGGCTCGAGCAGATTGGTTCCGTCGTCGGTCGAGAGCGACCAGTTGTTGTGTTTGCCGCTTCCGTTCACGCCGTCGAACGGCTTTTCGTGGAGAACGCAAACGAGCCCGTGTTTTTTCGCAACTTTGCGCATGATCTCCATCGTAAGCTGGTTGTGATCGGTCGCAACGTTCGTGGTCGAATATATGGGAGCGAGTTCGTGTTGAGAGGGCGCAACTTCGTTATGCTCGGTTTTCGCCAGAATACCGAGTTTCCAAAGCTCGTCGTTGAGTTCTTTCATAAACGACTGAACCTCGGGCTTGATCGCTCCGAAATAGTGGTCGTCCATTTCCTGGCCCTTGGGCGGTTTCGCTCCGAAAAGGGTTCGCCCCGTGAAGATCAGGTCTTTGCGCTTGTCGAAAAGCGTTTTCGGAATGAGAAAATATTCCTGTTCGGGTCCGACCGTGGTCTTGACCGATTTTGCGGCGGTGTTTCCGAAAAGCCGCAGAATGCGAAGCGCTTCGCGGTTGATCGCTTCCATCGAGCGGAGAAGGGGAGTTTTTTTGTCGAGCGCTTCGCCGCCGTAAGAGCAAAACGCGGTGGGAATGCACAAAACTCCGTCTTTGATAAACGCGTATGAAGTGGGATCCCATGCGGTATAGCCGCGGGCTTCGAAAGTGGCGCGCAGTCCGCCGGACGGGAAACTCGACGCGTCGGGTTCGCCGCGGACGAGTTCTTTGCCCGAAAACTCCATAACGACCGAACCCGTTTTATCGGGCGAAATGAAACTGTCGTGTTTTTCGGCGGTGATTCCCGTCATAGGCTGGAACCAGTGTGTAAAATGCGTCGCGCCGTTCTCTACCGCCCAGTCTTTCATGGCGTTGGCTACGATGTTTGCCGTTTCGATGCCGAGGCGTTTTCCTTCCTCGATCGCGCGGCGGACTTCTCTGTAGGTGTCTTGCGGCAGGCGTTCTTTCATTACGGAATCGTTGAAAACCGCTTGCCCGAAAATGTTGCCGATAGCGCCCATAACGGGTAACCTCCCTTAAAAAAGGGTGAGGACGCCAAAGCACTCTCTTTGACGCCCTTACCACAAAAAATATTTACCGACCGATTATATCGCCGAGGACCTCGGATTGTCAATCGATTAAGCGACGATTCGACAAAAAACCGCACTTTTTTTGTCCGCCTTTTTGACTGCCTTTTTGACAGCGAATTCGGTTGCCGAATCGGTTGACAATCCGCGTTCGTCCGTATATACTATGCATACGAACGGGTTCTTTAATTTTTTTCGGAAAAATGAGAATTCGGGCGGTTTAAAATCGTATATATATCGGAAACACGTAACCGTATATGTCTCGAAAACGCACGATCGATTCAGGCTATGCGCGGCGATTTGAGATTGTGCGTCCGAAATTTTCTGAATTTTACGTCGCGCGGGCGAGATTACTGACTTTGGCAAGAGGATGAGCAAACACAGACTTAGGGTTCTGCTTTCGGAACTGAAAGCGGGGAAAAAAGAATATTTCGACGAATTCTATTCGCTGACGAAAGGCGCGGTGTGGCATGCCGTGCGCAAGATCGTCTGCAGACGGTTCGATGCGGAGGACGTCGTGCAGGAAGCATACATGTCGTTTCTGACGAATATCGCCGCAGTAAAGGAAGATCCTCTTCCGTATCTCGTGCAGACGGCGAAAAACAAAGCACTCGACCACGTGAAGAGGGAACGACGGACGGACAAAAGCGTTGAGATCGAGAGCGTCCGCGAGCAAAGTTTCGACGAATATCCGTCGCACGGGAGCCTTTTGGGCGTGTGTAAAAGGGTGCTTAACGAAGAAGAGTTTTACATACTCGAACAAGCCGTCGTGTTCGGCTATACCCGCGTCGAGATAGCGCGAGCAACGGGGAAGCCTGTTTCAACGGTTAATCGGAAATATAATGAAGTTTTAAAGAAATTAAAGAAAATCGGACGGGAGGCGTACTGATGAAAATCAAGGATATAAAGAAAGAAATCGACGGCGCGGCGCCTGATTTATCAGAAAAAATATCGCGCGCGGTCGACTGGGATTTGATCGCGGCGTCGAACGAACGATCTTCCGCTCAAAAAGAGCGGGGAAAAACTTGCGAAAAGGAAACGAAACCGTTTTTCGCTCTTTCAAGGCGCAAACCCGCCGTTTTTGCGCTCGTTACCTGCGCGGCGCTGCTCGTGATTATTTTGCCGCTCGTTCTTCTTTTCGGCGAGCGTAAGCCCGTGCCGACGCCCGTCCGCGCGGCGTACGACCTTATGATCGACGTCAATCCTAGCGTTCTTCTGACGGTGGACGAGGACGGAAAGATTATCGCGCAGAAAGGATTGAACGAGGACGGCGTCGTCTTTCTCATAAAAAAGATTTACGTGGGGCTCGACGTCGATCGTGCGACCGACGAACTGCTTGCCGAATTCAAAAAACTAGGGCTTGCGAATCCCGGCTCGACTTTGCGGATTTCCGCGTTCGATCATGCGACGGGCAAAATCAGGGACGAGGTTCAGTACGGCGTCGAGAAAAAAATCGAAAATCTTCTCGGCGGCGAAATTACGACGATATTTCTGTCCGATTACGAAATCGACAAAATCAAGGACTATTACGAGAAAAATTCCGTAAGCGAACGGGAAAAAGAACTTATCGAGTCTTTTGCGCAAAAGGTGCTCGAGCTTGCGCGCCGCAAAATTGCCGACGTGAACGAACTCCTCGCGATCGTCGAAAAGTATTCGGGCGCGGACGAGATCGTATTTACCGCCGAAGAGATCGCGCGGATTAAAGAAGTCGCGAAAAAATATAACGTCGAATTGCCTTTTGATCCCGAAGGAAAGGTGAATGCGGACGATCTGGAAGAGTTTGCGGACGATTTGTCGGACGACGTCGAAGATCTCGTCGAGGCACTCGAGGAGTCGGACGAATGGCTGGACGGCAACGACTATGCGGAACTTTGGGAGGAACTTTCGGAGCTTTGCAAGGAAGAAATATTCAATAACGACGATTGATGCGTGACAAAAACGATTTATTAACGCAAAAATAATTAGGGAGGGTGGATGAATGGAATTCCTACGCGAAAAAAATTAGCGGAGATGAAGGGGATTCCTGCCGATTCGGTTTTTTTGCGGGCGGGCTATTTTGCTTGTAAATAGCTCGCCTTTATGATAGAATAAAGAAAAAACCGCGGACGGCATGTATCGGCGTTCGTCGGTCGCGACGGTTTTTGCGGCTGACGATTGCGGCGATAGGTTTTAGTTCCGCGGCGGAGAAAAATATGATTACTTTCATGTACTACGCTTCGTTCATAATCCTCATTCCGGGATTATTGTTTTCGATTTTTGCGCAGATCTGGATTAAGTGCGCTTATTCGAAATATTCGAAAAAGCAAGCGCGTTCGGGTGTGACGGCGGAAAACGTAAGCCGCGAACTTCTCGATAAAAACGATTGTTTTGGCGTGTCGATCGCGCATATTTCGGGCGATCTTACCGATAATTACAATCCGCAGACAGACGTTCTTTCATTGTCGGACAGCGTTTACGGAAGTTCGAGCATTGCCGCGGTCGCGGTTGCCGCGCACGAATGCGGGCACGCCTGCCAGAAACATCAGGGGAGTTTTCTTCTCCGTCTGCGCAGCATTCTCGTGCCGATAACGAATATCGGTTCGCGCCTTGCCGTTCCTCTCGCCGTCGTTGGCGTCGTTCTCGAACTGATTGCGGGCGGCGCGTCCTCGACTTCGATCGGAACTTACGTCGTTTGCTTTTCGATAATTCTGTATTCGCTTTCGACTTTGTTCGCGCTCGTGACGCTTCCGGTGGAGTTTAACGCTTCCCATCGCGCACTCGCAATGCTCAAAAACGAGGGCGTTCTCGAACGCAACGAAATTTCGGGGGCGAGAAAAGTTCTGACTGCGGCGGCGATGACGTACGTGGCTGCGCTCGTCGTTTCGTTCTTATATTTCCTGCGCTTTCTGATCATCTTGTCGTCGGTGCGCGGAAGAAAGAAATAAATCAAACGTAAATTCGGGGCTTGTCGTTTCAAGTCCCTTTTTATATCGCGGCGCAAGTTTAAACCCGAAATGCGGAATAAACGTGCTATAGGCCGATTTTTTTATTAAAGAGAAGAAGAATATGAATGAAAAAACCAAGAAAATCGTCGTAATAACGGGTGCGAGTTCGGGTATAGGGAAAGCGACCGCCCGATATTTTACGGAAAAGGGCTGTAAGGTCTACGGGTTGTCCCGTCGCGTCGCCGACGACGTGTTCGAAAGTATTTCTTGCGACGTGACCGACGGTAACGCAGTCGCCGCCGCGCTTAAAACGATTTTTGAAAAAGAGGGAAGAATCGATTGCTTTTTCAATAATGCGGGGATGGGGATTTCGGGTGCGTCGGAGTACGTTCCCGCGGAAGAAAACGAAAAACTTTTCCGTCTGAACCTGCTTGCCGTCGTCGAGTGTGCAAAACTCGCTTTGCCGTATCTGAAAATGAGCAAAGGCACGCTTATAAACACGAGTTCGATTGCCGCCGTCGTGCCTATTCCGTACCAGGCGGCGTATTCCGCGTCGAAGGCGGCGATAAATTCCTTTTCGATGGCTTTGAGGCTCGAACTTAAGGGGAGCGGAGTAAAAGTTGTCGCGGTTATGCCCGGCGACACGAAAACGGGCTTTACGGACGCGCGGCTCAAGACGGAAAAAAGCGTCGGTTACGGCGATAAGATCGACAAATCGGTCGCAAGAATGGAAAAAGACGAGCGCAACGGCAAGGATCCTTCAAGCGTCGCAAAAGTCGTTTATCGCGTCTTTTGTCGCAAGAATCCGCCGGCACTCGTCGCGGTCGGGTTTCAATATAAACTCGTTGCGTTTCTGGCAAAAATATTGCCGAATCGGCTGATGCTGAAAATCGTCGGGAAGCTTTACGGCTGATCGGCTCGACGTAGAAAGAGAACCGAAAACGCCTATAATCGACTTATAGCGCGGGTTATTGCGTCTTTACGTTTATTCTTTAACGCGTTCGACCATTAAGAAATCGAAATCGACGGTTTCGACGAAATCGCTTGCGAGGAAGCGAACGTAATTGAATTTCGCAAAATTGAAAAGATGCGCTTTCAGAATTACCGGCGTCGGCAAATCCATTGCGTGGCAAATTTCGCGCACGTAATCGAAAAAATCGCTCCACTGCATGTCCTCGTCTTTCACGAAGTCATATTTTAAAATCGTTTTATGGTTTTTTACCGTGTGTGCGAAAAGTTTTGTCATGGCGCTTCTCCGTAATCGTTAAGAGTCGATTATATCACTTTGCCCGACAAAAATCAAGAATACGCTTTAATCAACGAATAAAAAGCTCGCTTTTGTTGCGCCGAAAAAACGTTTCGACGCGCTTGAGCGGGCTTTTTAGCGATTATGAAATTTTGATTATTCCGGGCTTTCGATTTTGCCCGTTTCCGCGTTTTGGAACGTGCACCAATATCCTTTTCCGCTCGAGGAAAAAAGCGACTCGGGAAGAAAGACGGAATAACGGTCGAATCCGCGCGGGCGGAGTTCACTCGTTCCGGGAACTCCGTATACGATATATTGCATAATTTCGTCTTTTCTGATCGTTCCGACTATGTAATATCCGTCTTTTTTATATTCGATCCGAACCCATCTGCTTTCGGGAATATACCCTGATAACGAACTTATAGGCGGGTATTTGTCGAACAACCGCTCGATTTCTCCGCGCTTCTCGTCATAAAAAGCAGGTTGTTTTCTCTGGAACGGGCAAGCGCGTAAATCCTCTTCATGTTCATAAGTTTGTTTTCCGTTTTCCGCTTGTTCTCGTTCAGCTTGTTCGTTCTTTCGATCGTAAGCAGTCGTGTCAGATATTTCGTCATAATTCTCCTTTATCTTGATCGGCTCTGCGGCTGAACTTTCTTCGTGTGTGCTCGCCGCAGACGCCCGATCGGTTGCTTCGGCGTCTTTATTTTTTTCGATTTCAAAATAGTTTACGTTCGCGACCGCCTCGTCGTCATAGAAATAAGCGCTTGCGGACTCGTCCGGGTCGAGCGGAATAATTTCCGTGTAATCCCGCGCGTATTCCGATTCGTCCGATTCGTCGTCTTTAGCTTCGGCGATCGTATTCGCGGAGTCGCCCGTCAGTTCTCGTTTTTGATCTTCTGCGGCGGCTGTTCCGTCGCTTTTTTCTTGGAAAAGAACACGCTCTTGCGCGTTTTCGAGTTTATCGTCGTTCTTCTGATGATTCTTCTCATAAATCTTTCGGACCTCGTTTATCGTTATTTTCTCCTTCAGCGTATTCCCGAAAAGAAGAATTTCGACGCCGTTTTCCGTCAGTTCGACGACGGCGGCGCAAAGTCCGTTTTCGGTCGGATACGACCTGTTTAAAGGATGGGTTTCGTCGGAAAGCTCGAACGACAGAGATTCGCTTCCGTTATAAACGAAAAGGCGCAACTTGCTTTTATCTCCGACTGCGATCCCTGGAAGTTCGAACACGGTGCCGTTGCCGCGCGTTTCGCATTTGAGAACGGCAAACGATCGTGAAAGTCGCTCCGGTTTAGTCCCGCTCAAAGATCTCAATAAAAGCGTTTTTCTTGTCAGTCCGTTCATCTTGTTTCCCCGACGAAATACATTATATTATATTTTTCCGCGCGTAAAATATGTTATAAGGCGAAAAAAGGTCGAATTTTGACGGATACTTCGGCGCATTATATCGAAATTTCGGCGTAGCGTGAGGGAAATTGGCGAATCTATAAGAAAAAATCAAAGAATGCGCGGATAAAAATCAAAAAATGCGTTTACAAAAAGCGCCTTTTGTGTTAAAATAAACGTGATAGAAGAGAATTTTTCTACCTGCCGATAACCGACCTATGCGCGACTTTTGCGTCCGTTCGTTCGGCGCGGCAAATCAACGAAGGAAGGCAAATTTACGAGGCGGCGCTGTCTGTCGTTTTCAGATGAGCCGATTGCAGAGGAATTACATGAAAAAACCCGTGAGAATATTACTGAAATGCGTATTGAGCGTCGTTCTCGTCGTAATAACGCTTTTTGCGGCATACGCAGGCTACTATTTCATTTCTTACCGCCGCATAGGCGACACTTTCGTCGTGCCGGAACGCGGAACCAACGAAACGAAACTCCCGAGCACGACCACGAGTTTCGCGCTTTTGTCCTGGAACGTCGGGTTCGGCGCATACAGCGCGGACTATTCGTTCTTTATGGACGGCGGCAAATATTCCCGCGCTTTTTCCGAAGAAGCGGTTCAGTCGAATCTTGACGGAGTGATTCAGACGGTGAAGGACAAATCCGCCGATTACGGAAGATTCGGCGATTTCGATTTTCTTTGTTTTCAGGAAGTGGATTTCGATTCCACCCGCAGTTACAAGGTGAACGAGCACGCAAAACTTGCCGGCGCGTTTTCGTCTTACTGGGCTTCTTACGTTCAGAATTACGACTCGCCGTATCTTATTTATCCGTTCAATTCGCCGCACGGCGCGAACAAGAGCGGAATGAGCACTTTCTGTAAATATACGATCGAGCAGACGCGCAGGGTAGAACTCCCCGTCGAAAGCGGACTGAAAAAGGTCGTCGATCTCGACAGATGCCTGTCGGTCAACCGCATTCCCGTGAACAACGGCAAAACGCTCGTTCTCATCAATCTTCATCTGACGGCGTATTCGTCCGACGGTTCTATCGCGACGAAACAGCTCGAAAAACTCATTGCTCTTTGCGACGAAGAAGTCAAAGCGGGGAACTACGTCGTTTGCGCGGGCGATTTCAACAAAGACCTTAAGGGTAACGCCGCCGAAAATTACAAGGGCAAGGAAGATTATTCGTGGGCGAAGCCTTTCGACATGAGTCTTCTCGAGGGAAGTTCGATGAAACTCGTCGTTCCCGAAGGCGAGAACGGGGTCGAAGTTCCGTCTTGCCGTAACGCCGACGCGCCGTATAATCCCGATCAGTTCGTCGTAACTCTCGACGGATTTCTGGTGTCGTCCAATCTTTACGTGTCCGACAAGGGCGTAATCGATACGGGCTTTAAATATTCCGATCATAACCCCGTTTATCTCAAATTCAGGCTCTGATCGCAAGTTCGGGGAAAACAAAAATATTTCCTTGAACGTTAAAAATTTCTTAAGCATTTAAATCGAAATATTCGATAAAACGTTACTAAATTACCGTCGATATTCAGATTACGATCGATTGAATCGGATATAACAGGAGGGCAAAATGAACAAAGTTATAACCATCGGCAGGGAATTCGGAAGCGGAGGCAGAGAACTCGGACGAAAACTGGCCGAAGCTTTGGGCTTCGCGTATTACGACAACGAAATCATCACCGAAATATCGAAAAGAACGTCGCTTTCGGAAGAATACGTAAGGCAAGTGACCGAGTGTAAACCCATTTCGCCTTTTCCGATTCATATCGGATCGAGTTTTTTTCACGCGCCCGATCCCGCTTTCAATCAGAGCATAGCGGTGTTTTCCGAACAGCATAAACTTCTTCGTGAAATGTCCGAAAAGAGCGACTGCGTGATAGTCGGGCGTTGCGCCGACTACGTGCTTCGCGACGAAAAGCCTTTCCGTATATTCGTTTATGCGGACACGGAAAGCAAACTTGCCCGTTGCATGGCTCGCCGTGCGGACGGCGACGTTTCGACGGAAAAGGAAATGAAGCGCAAAATGTCGGAAATCGATCGCAGTCGCGCGCAGTATTACGAATTTTTCAGCGACGGCAAATGGGGCAAACGCGAAAGTTACGACCTTATGATAAACACGAGCGGAAAATCGATGGACGTTATCGTCAAAGCGACTTACGAATACGTCCGCGCGTTTTTCGGTTAAGTTCGTTTTACCGCGGAAGAATCGGCTATGAGAATAATAGCAGGTAAATACAGAGGAAGAAAATTAAGCGAGTTCGAGGGAAACGCCGTGCGTCCGACGTCCGACCGTGCGAGAGAGGGTGTTTTTTCCGTTTTGCAATTCGAGATCGAGGGAAAGAAATTTCTCGACGGTTTTTGCGGAAGCGGCGCCGTCGGTATCGAAGCGTTGTCGCGCGGGGCAAAAGAGGTCGTTTTTGTCGATTCGGCGAAATCTTCCTGCGAACTCACGACGAAAAATCTTAAGACGGTCGGCGAAACCGCGCGCGTCGTAAACGCCGACTGCGCTAAATTTCTTGCTTCGGCTCAAGAGCGGTTCGACGTGATTTTTCTCGATCCGCCGTATAAGTCAGACGTCGGCAAACTCGCGCTCGAAACGATCGGAAAGCGCGGACTTCTGACCGAAAAAGGTGTGCTTGTTTACGAGCGCGGAAGTGTCGATAATCAACTTATAGACGGGCTTTTTGTCGAAAAAAGGAAAAAATACGGCATAGCGGAGTTCGCTTTTTACCGAAACGTCGATAAAAAAACGTGCGTCTTTGCGGGGAGTTTCGACCCTGTGAGTATAGGGCATGTCCGCATCGTCGAACGCGCAAGAGAAAAATATGACAACGTGATCGTTGCGCTCGGCGTCAACGAAAACAAAAAATACACTTTCGATAAGTTCACACGGCTCAAAATGCTGGAAGCGGCTTTTGAAAATATGGCCGGCGTTACCGTCACTTCTTTCGACGGGCTTCTCGTCGATTTTTTGAAAAGCAATCGCGTGACCGCCAACGTCCGCGGTATTCGCAACGAAAAAGACCTTGCTTACGAAGAGAATATGTACGCTTTCAACAAGGGGCTTTTTCCGGAACTGAAAAACGAATATATCACCGCCGAGGTCGATTATCGCGATATTAGTTCGACTGCGATACGAAAACTTATCGAAGAGGGTAAGGACGTTTCGGCTTATCTTCCGAGCGGAGTACCCGAAATAATCGCGGCTTATCTGAAACGCGGTTAATTCTCGGTCCGACTGAATTTCCGGAAGCCGATTTTCTTTAACGGACGAAAAAAGAGCTAAAAACCGAAAATATTGCACAATGCAAGGCAGAGAAAAAAGGATAGGACGGTCTGAATGAGTTTTCCCGCGACGAAAACGGAAATGCAAACGTCCGCTTTTTGTAAAAACGCCGCAGACTGGGCAAGTACGGACAGCCCGCCGAACGAAACGATCGCACAACAAAGCGGCGCGCTTTTCGCGCAAGAGGAGAGAAGGTAACACCCTTTCGTACATTCGAACAAACCCGCCGTGACTGCTTTCGCTTTGGCTGCGTCTTGCAAAACGAATTTAAGTGCGGCGGTAATCGGGAACGTCAGTCGCGAATCGGCGGCTATTTCCGAGATGACGTAAAACACCGTTATGAGCGTTCCCACGCACAGCATGGACAGGGAAGAATCGAGTGCCGTCGCATATAAATCTGATTTCTTTTCTTTTGCATTGCGCGTCAAACGCGGGGATATATGTCGATTATCGCCGTATTTTCTGAAAAACGTCGCGGCAAGCGCCGACGCGAGAATATGGCTTAAGAACATTATAACTCCGACTTTTTTGTCGGCAAAAAAACCGACGCCGACCGTTCCGATGACGAACGACGGACCGGAAGTCGACGATAAAACGGCGATTTTCGTTGCTTCGTTTTTGTCGATCAGTCCTTCTTCCGAAAGGCTCGCCACGAGTTTCGCCCCGGCGGGGTATCCCGAAATTAAGCCGACGATTCTTACGAAAGCGGCGATTCCGCTCGTTCCGTAAAGAAACCGCGTCACGGGCGAAAGTACGCTCGACGCGCGCGAAATATTACAAAACGAAGTAAGCAAGAGCGTTACGAACAAAAACGGCAAAAGCGACGGAAGGACTTTCGTCGCCCAAAGATTAAGCCCTTGAAGGCATACGGGCAGATACCGTTCGGGTTTTACGGCAAGCGCCGCCGCAATCGCGACGAGGCAGAGTACGATTAAAAACTTGAATGCTTTTTTCATGTTTCGTTCCCGGGCTATTCACATTCTATATTATTATTCGCCGAGGCTTATTATGGCAAAAAAGACAGACGGAAATCTCAGTATTTTCGACATAGAGGACAGATCGTCGCTCGCACCGCTTGCCGAACGCATGCGCCCGACTTCGCTGCGGGAGTTTTTCGGACAAAGCCACATTGCCGAAGAGGGGAGCCTTCTTCGGCGGGCGATTATGCTCGACAGGCTCGGAAGTTGCATTTTCTGGGGTCCCCCGGGTTGCGGAAAAACCACGCTCGCAAACATAATCGCAAATTCGACGAGCGGAAGTTTCGTCAAACTCAACGCGGTAAACAGCGGCGTTTCGGACGTCAAAAGAGTGGGCGACGAAGCGCTCGAGCGGCTCAGACTTTACGGGAAAAAGACGTACCTTCTGCTCGACGAGTGTCATCGATTCAATAAAACGCAGTCCGATTCGCTTCTCCCGCTCATCGAAAACGGCACGGTGATATTCATCGGCTCGACGACGGAAAATCCCTTCGCCGCGATGACCCCGGCAATCGTTTCTCGTTGTCGCGTTTTCGAATTCCGGCGGCTGACCGACGAAATCGTCAGAAAAGCGCTCGTGAACGCGCTGATCGACGAACGCCGCGGGCTCGGCGGTTACCATGCGGAGGTTGAGGACGCGGCGCTCGATCACATTGCGAGCATGAGCGGCGGAGATATGAGAGTGGCGTATAACGCGCTCGAATTAGCAGTGCTTACAACGCCGCCCGCGGACGGTAAGATAAAAGTCACGCTTAAGGACGCCGAGCAATCGATTCAGAAAAAAGCACTTTCTTTCGACGAAAATTCATATTACGATATGCTTTCGGCGTTTTGCAAGAGTCTCCGCGGGAGCGATTCCGACGCGGCGCTTTACTGGTCGCAGCGGCTCATTCGCGGCGGTTGCGATCCCGTTCTGATTGCGCGGCGGCTCATTGCGCATTCGAGCGAGGACGTCGGAATGGCTGATCCGCAAGCAATGGTCATTGCCGTTTCCGCGCTTACCGCTTTGAAAAACATGGGCGTTCCCGAGGGGCTTATCCCGTTGTCGCACGCGATAATCTACGTTTGCGAAGCGCCGAAGTCAAATTCGGTGATAACCGCGATGAATGCGGCGGGAGCTGATGCGGAAAAAGTCCGCGACGACACGGTTCCGCCGCACCTTAAAAACAGCGTTTACGCCGACGCCGAGGACAAGCGCAAGAGCGCGAACTATCTTTATCCGCACGACTACGGCGGTTACGTGGAACAGCAATATCTGCCCGATTCGCTCGTCGGACGCGTATATTACAAACCGTCCGCCAACGGTTTCGAAAAGAAAATTCCCGAAATTCGCGCAGAGAAAGGCAAAAAGAGCAAGTAAAATTAGCGACCGATTATTTGCGGGGTTTGCCGTGCAATCAGAACACGCGGGGCAGATCGCGCGAGATAATCGCAAGCGATAGTCGAATATATTAGTAATAACGGGGGTAAGTATGACGAAAGGAAAATTTTTCGAAGTAGCCGTAAACGAAGATCATCAGGATTACGAAAAACTCACGAAGCGCGAAAGCGAACTGAGCGTTTCCGAATTCGAAATCCGTTCGCCGTTTGCGCGCGACTACACGCGTATTCTTCACTCGTCCGCATATCGCAGACTGAAGCACAAGACGCAGGTTTTTTACAATATCGAAAACGACCACGTCTGCACGCGAATGGAGCACGTTCTGCACGTGGAATCGGTGTGCTACACGATTGCGAAATACCTCGGGCTGAACGAGGAACTTTCCAAAGCGATCGCCATGGGGCACGACCTCGGTCACGCGCCTTTCGGGCATCACGGCGAAAAAGTCATCGATACTTATTATCAAAAATACCTCGGCGAGATTTTCTGGCACGAAAAGAACGGGCTGTATTTTGTGGATAACGTCGAGCTTTTGCCAGACCGCAACAACAAAATGCGCAATCTCAATCTGACTTACGCCGTGCGCGACGGAATCATTTCCCACTGCGGTGAAAAGGACATAAACTGCCTTAAGCCGCGCGGCGAACTCTGCGACCTCGAAAAATTTACGATCCCCGGCGAGTTCGAGCCCGCTACCTACGAGGGTTGCGTCGTCAAGATCTCGGACAAGATCGCTTACGTCGGACGGGATATCGAGGACGCGATCAACCTCGGATTTTTGACTTACGAAAACCTTAAAGAACTCAAACGGATCGGCAAGCTCGAGGACGGGTCCGCCGTCAACACGAGCGGAATAATAAGCAACATGATCCGCGACATCTGCATCGAAAGCACTCCCGAAAAAGGCATTTGTCTGTCCTCCGAAACGTCCGAAATTCTCAACAAAATCAAGGCGTTCAACTATAAGTACATTTACGGGAACGAGCGTTTCGAAGCGTTCAAAAAATACGCGTCGCTGATAATCGGCGAACTTTTTGAAGTGCTTTATTCGTGCTATAACGGCGGCGACGTGGAAGCGGGCTTTGCGAAAAAGTCGGCGGTGTATCCGTGGCTTCTCAAAGAATTCAAAGATTATCTCAAAAAGTATTGCCAGAAAGCGCACTTCTTGTCGGACGGCGAAAAAACGATCGAAAAATACGTCAACAAGAAAATTTATAAGGATCTGTCGGTCGAGCGCACTTTCGTGCGGGCGATTCTCGATTACATTTCGGGTATGACCGACCGTTACGCCGTCGATTGTTTCAATCGGCTCGTGACTTATTGAGCGGGTTGCGGCGCGGAGTGCAACTATACTATACTTAGGGGATGAAAATATGATTTTGTGTGTAGGCGAAATATTGGCGGATATGTTCGGTTCAACCGTAAACGGCGTTTTTTCATACGAGCGTAACGCCGGCGGCGCGCCTTTCAACGTCGCTTGCGCGATAAAGAAGTTCGGCGGGAGTTCTGCTTTCGTCGGGAACGTCGGCAACGACGCGATCGGAAAATTTCTCGTCGATTTTGCGGGCGGGCGCGGGCTTGACGAATGTTACGTTACTTTGGACGAGAAACGTAATACAACGCTGGCGTTCGTTGAACTCGACGAGTCGGGCGAGCGGTCGTTCTGTTTTTATCGGAAAAACACCGCCGACTATCATCTGCCTGAAATTCCCGAAAAGATTTGGAATAAAGCGAAGATGGTGGTCGTCGGCTCGCTTATGTTGAGCGAAAACGAGGGCTTTGCTTATGCCGAAAAACTGATCGAGAGGGCGAAGCAGTCGGGAAAAGAGATCGCGTTCGACGTCAACTTCCGCTCGGACGTGTTTTCCTGCAAGGACGAGGCGATCGAAAGGTATAAAAGCATAATCGAAAAAACGGACGTTCTTAAACTTTCTTCTGAAGAAACCGAAATTTTCGGCGAAGCCTATCTGCGTTCGCTGAAAGATAAACTGATTTGCGTTTCGCTCGGCAAAGAAGGAAGCGTTTGCCTTTTCGGCGAGAAAAAATATGCGGTTCCGTCCGTCAAAGTCACGTCCGTCGATACGACCGGCGCGGGCGACGCGTTTTTTGCGGGTTTTCTCACTAAACTTCCCGCGGTTAAGTCCGAACGAACGGCGAAGAGCATAACAGACGCATTGCTTTTCGGAAACGTCTGCGGCGCGCTGACGACGCGGGCTAAAGGAGCGATCGACGGGCTTCCGTCCGCAGAGGAAGCGGAAAAAGTTTTTGCTTTTGCCGCACGCAAAACGGAATAAGGCGAGCGGTTTTGCGGCAAAAGGCATATTTTTGAAAACGGAAAAAGTCGAAGCGCTTTTGCACTCCGACGCTTATTAAAAACGAAATGATTTTAGTCGAAAAACGGAATCGGATTGCTTTCAAAGTCAGGCAGTTCGTTTCCGTTTTTTTGTGCCCCGATGCGGCTATCTTTTGCTTTTCAATCTGAACGAACAAAGGATTTCGGCGATATTTTTCGTGCCGTTTTCGACGGCTAAACGGCTTGCGTTTTCGACGATAACGGCGCGGTCGTTATATAGGCTTGACAGAAGCGGAACGATTCTTTCGGCGAGTTCGTCCTCGTTGCAAATCCGCATCGCGCCTTTCTCGACGAAATAAAGCGCGTTCTTTTTCTGATCCCCGCGCGAGCCTTTTTTAAGCGGTGCGACAAGCGCGGGCTTTTTGCAATAAGCAATCTCGAAGAGGGTGTTGGATCCGCCTCGCGAAAGCACCAGATCGCACGCCGAAAGACAAACGTTCATGTCGGCGAATTCATATGCGAAATAGCCGTTAATCGACTTATCGGCGGGCTTATTACCTTTCCCGCACAAGTGAACGACGTAAAAACGTTCGGTCAGCGCGTCGAGATTTTTCCATACCGCGCCGTTTATCGTCGCGCTTCCTTGGCTTCCGCCCGTTACGAGAAGAAGCGGCTTGTCGTTTGGAACTTTGAGCTTTTTCTTTGCGTCTTTTTGGCTTTTCGAACCGAAAGTTTCGCGGATGGGCGCACCTACGCAAACGCCGCCGTATCTGAACGCCGTTTCGGGAAAAACGGTCATGAGTTTTTCCGCTTTTTTATAAGTAAGTTTGTTTGCAAGTCCGAGCGTCAAATCGGATTCGTGACAAAAATAGGGTATTTTCATCGATTTTGCGGCGAGGCAAACGGGGAGTGCGCAATATCCGCCTTTCGAAAAAACGACGTCGGCTTTCACTTCTGCAAGCCGTTTTTTGCTCTCGCGGACGGCTTTCGACAGTCTGAACGGAATGAGAAAATTTTCGGGCGAAAGCGAACGCTTAAAAGCGGGCGGCTTTATCTGTACGATTTGCAGACAGTCGTCGTTCATCAGTTTTTTCTCGATTTCTTTGCCCGAGGAAAAATAAACGATTCGGTCGAACGATTTTTTAAGGTACGGAATAAGAGCGACGAGCGGCATTACGTGTCCCGCCGTACCGCCGCCGCACAAAACGATTGTTTTCATATTATATATTATGTCGAAGAAGGGGTATTTTTTATAATTTCCGAAAGAAAAAAATCTTTTTTTAAAAACAAGTTGCCTATTAAGGCGGAGTGTGATATAATGCAATCGGTTTTCGGACGAGTTTTTTGCGAGGTGGACGGGTTTGGATAATCGTTTAAATAAAGATAAAACGCGTTTTTCGGTCAATAAAGCGGTTTTTATGCGCTTTTTTGCGTTTTTGCTCGTTCTGATAACGACGGTTGCGGCTGCTTGCGGCGGTCGCGTTTCCCCTGCGGATACGATTCCCGATGAAACGGATTATCTGTCTTTCGACGGAAACTATAAGAACGTTATACTGATGATCGGCGACGGAATGGGCTTTAACCATGTCGAGTGCGCCGAGGGATATTACGGAAAAAAGACTTTTTTAAATTCCTCGGCAAGGGAGCATCTTTCCGTCGAAACCAACTCGTTATATCTCTTCGGTCCGACCGATTCGGCTGCCGCGGCAACCGCTCTTTCGACGGGGCAAAAGACCGATAACGGTGCTATAGCCCGATATAACGGCAAAGATATTCTGACGAACGCAGAGCGCGCAAAGGCGAAAGGCATGGCTGTCGGAATAATCGCCACCGAGGGCGTTTCGGGCGCCACGCCCGCCGCGTTTTCTTCACATGCGGATAATCGGAACGATTCCGACGACATTTTCGACGGACAGCTCGAAAGCAAAATCGATCTTTTTCTCGGAGGAAATCGCGAATATTACGACGAACGGCGCGAGAGAATAGAGAATAGCGGCTACGGCTATTTTAACGATCCCGCCGCGGATTTTTCATCCGAAACAAAGGTCTGGGGCTCATATGAAATCAAGCCGCTTCCCGAATCCGACGGCGACGGAATCGCACTTGCGGAACTTGTGGGCAAGGCGATCGCTTTTCTCGAAAACGCAAGCGAAAACGGATATTTTTTGATGATCGAGGAATCGTATATCGACAAGCGTAGTCATTCGCGGAGAATGCTCGAAATGCTCGAACGGCTGAAATCGTTCGATCTTGCCACCGAAAAGGTCGTAAAACTTGCGCAAGATGACGGAAATACTCTCGTCATGGCGACCGCCGATCACGAAACGGGCAATCTCACAATTCCGAAAGACGCCGACTTTTCGAAAGCTTCGGATTCTTGGTTCAGAAGCGGAAGTCACACGGCAAAAAACGTTCCGCTGTATTGTTTTATGCCCGTCGGCACTTTCAAAACTGACGTCGTCGACAACACGCAGATTGCCGAAATTTGCAGATATTACATCGAAAAAAGATAAAACGATTTGCTTCGGTCAGGTTTCGTTTGAAATCGGAACCGAACTGATCAAATTGTTATACGATAAAAAGTGCGGGGAAATACTATGAAAAAGAAGTTATTTAAAATTTGTTCGTTATTGCTGACGCTGTGCGTTTTCGCGAGCGTGGCTTTCGGCTGCGGCGCGACCGCGTTCAACAGACACACCGAGGCGCAGACGAAATTCCTTGCGGGTTCTTACCTTTTGTCGATGGACGTGAACGGTAAGGCGGAGGAAAGCCGTCCGCTTCCGATCGTGCTTTCCATGGAAACGAAAAAGTCGGGCTATAACATCGTTATCGAACTAAAAGACGGCGAAAAGAAGCTTGTCGAAAAGCTTACGGGCAACAGTTTTTCATATTATAACTCCGAACTCGGGCGCGAATATATATGGTATCTCACGGACGAGGACGGCGAAAAAATCGGAAGCGAAAAACGTTTTCTCACGTCCGACGTCGCACCGCGTAATCTCTACGTTGACGGCGTTACCAACTGCCGCGATCTCGGCGGCTGGAAAGTGGCGGGCGGCAAGCGCGTAAAACAGGGAATGATATACCGCACGGCGCGCTTTTCCGAGGACGAAACGGGTGAAAAACAAATAACCGACGCGGGTATAAAGACGCTCAAAGACGAACTCGGCGTAAAAACCGAACTCGACTTAAGGCTCGCCGGCGATAACGCGGAAAACGGCGGACTTACCGAAAGTCCTCTCGGCCCGGACGTTAATTATATATCGGTTCCGATGGTGACGGGCGGGAATTACTTTCAGAGGAACCTCGACGTGCTTCCCGAAGTCTTTGCGGTTTTCGGCAAGAAAGAAAATTATCCGATCGCTTTCCATTGCAGTATCGGAACGGACAGAACCGGCGTGATTGCGTTTCTCATAAGCGCTATGCTCGGCGTCGAAAAAGATTCGCTTTACAAAGATTATCTGTTCTCTAACTTCGGGCTTATCGGCGGAAAAAGAAGCTTTACGACGATCGACGGCTATCTCGAAGAGATCGAAAAAGCGAGCGGAGAAGCGCTTGCCGATAAAACTTATAACTATCTTGTCGGGTGCGGCGTTTCATCGTCGACGCTCGATCTTATGCGCAGTATGCTGATAGAATAAACGAGTCTATAGGTCGATTATCGTGTGTTTTTGACGGTAAAATCGACTGCACGATTATTATTTTAAACACGATTATGATTTTAAAAATGAAAAGTCCGACCGAATCGAATCTTAAACGGCCGGACTTTTTTATGTTCACGTTTTGGTAAGACGGAGGACTAAAAATCGAATTCTTGACCATTTTCTAAAACAGCGCGAAAAACGCTTGACGAAAGGTCGGTGTCGGTATATAATGAGCGGTGTAAAGTAAAAAGACTTTACAGAGGTTGATTCGTATGGAAGTCAAGGATCCGTCGCTTTTTCGGGCGTACTCGATATACGGTGCGCTTCTGACCGACAGACAACGCGAAATGTTCGAGGATTATTTCGGGCTCGATTTGTCGCTCGGGGAGATTGCGGAGATTCGCGGCGTATCGCGGCAGGCGGTAAAGGACGCGCTTTCCCATGCGGAAAAACAACTCGTATTTTACGAGGAGAAACTCGGAATCTGCGCGCGGAGCGACAAAATCGCGGGCGTAATGGCGGAGTACGGTTTGTCCGACGAAATAAAGAAAAAAATCGAAGATATACTGGAGGGCAGATAATGGCGGCTTTTTCTTCGCTCGGCGAAAAACTCAATCATGTTTTCAGCAAACTGACAAAACGCGGAAAGTTGACCGAGCTTGAGATCAAGCAAGCCATGCGCGAAATCCGCATCGCTCTTCTTGAAGCGGACGTCAACCTCGGCGTCGTGAAAAAGTTCGTTGCCGACGTTTCCGAAAAGGCGCTCGGACAGGAAATCCTTAAAAGTCTGAGCCCCGCGCAGCAAGTAATCAAAATCGTAAACGACGAACTGATCGCCCTTATGGGCAGTTCGAACAGCAAACTCGTCGTTTCGTCCGAATCTCCTACGATCGTCATGATGTGCGGACTTCAGGGCGCGGGTAAAACCACGCTTTGCGCAAAACTCGGCGCGCACCTCAAAAAGCAAGGCAAAAAACCGTTGCTCGTCGCTTGCGACGTCTATAGGCCCGCCGCTATCGATCAGTTGAAAACCGTCGGCGAAAAAGCGGGCTGCGAAGGCTTTTCGTTGGGACAGGGCGATCCCGTCCGCATTTCGAAAGAGGCGATCGATCACGCAAAACGTTTCGGGTTCGATTACGTCATAATCGACACCGCCGGTCGGCTCCAGATCGACGAAAAGCTGATGCAGGAACTGGAGAACATAAAGGCGGCTGTCAAACCCGACGAAATTCTTCTGACGGTCGACTCGATGACGGGACAGGTCGCGGTCGAAGTTGCCGAAACTTTCAACGCGCGTCTTGACGTGACGGGCGTCGTTCTTACCAAGCTCGACGGCGATACCCGCGGCGGCGCGTGCCTTTCGATCAAGGCAGTCACGGGCAAACCCATCAAGTTTTCCAGCGTGGGCGAAAAGATAGGCGATCTCGAACCGTTCTATCCCGACCGTATGGCGAAGCGTATTCTCGGAATGGGCGACGTGCTTTCCATAATAGAGAAAGCGCAGGAAGTCGTCACTGAAGAGGACGCGAAGAAAATGGAAAAGAAACTGCGAGAGAACTCGTTCAATCTCGAGGACTATCTCGAACAGTTCAAGATGATAAAGAAAATGGGTGGGTTCGGAAGCGTTCTCGGAATGATGCCCGGAATGAACAAAATCAAAGAAGGCGACGTCGACGAAAAGAAGATCGAACGGATAAAAGCGATTATTCTTTCGATGACCGTCCGCGAACGGCGTAATCCCGACGTTCTCAACTACTCGCGGAAAATGCGCGTCGCAAAGGGAAGCGGAACGACGATACAGGAAGTCAATTCGCTGCTCAAACAATATGAACAGACGAAACAAATGATGAAACAGCTCAAAAACAAGGGCGGAAAACTTCCGTTCAAGTTCTGAGATAAATAAATTAAGAAAAACTATCCGGAGGATGGAAAAATGGCAGTTAAAATGAGATTAACCAGAATGGGCGACAAGAAAAGTCCTTTCTATCGTATCGTAGTCGTTGACTCGAGAGTTGCGCGCGACGGCAAGTATATCGACAAAGTCGGTCACTACAACCCGATCAGTAATCCCGCCGAAGTCGTAATCGACGCAGATAAGGCTAAAGATTGGCTTTCCAAAGGCGATCAGCCCACCGAAACGGTAAGAGCGCTTCTTCTCAACGCCGGCATCATCGAAAAGCCCGCAAAGCTTTCGCCCGCCAAGACGAATCCCAAGAAGAAAAAAGACTGATCTTCTTCAACGCGACGAGGGGATACCGTCTTTCGGTTTCCCTTTGTAATGTTCGTTTTGCGGCGTAGCATAAGCGGCTTTTACCCGGTTTCGTCGGGCTTTACCCGGTTTCGTCGGGCTTCGCTCGGTTTGGTGGGTTTTGCTCGGCTTTGTCGGACGGCGCCGCTTTGCGACTCAAACTATTTTCCGCCAAAGCGCGGAATTTTGCCGTATGCGGTTTTATCTTTTGCTTTTTGGGCGGGACATATCGATTGCGTTGGTCGCGACAACCGTATTGAGGCGATCGGGTGATTGTGTCGATTGTCGCGCGGGGCGCACGGGACTTGCCGCATTGCGGTTTACGGAGATTAAATTATGAACGAAATGTTGGATTTAGTAAAATATATCGTCGGCACGTTTGCCGAAAAGCCCGATGAGGTCGATTATATCGTCGATCGCAACGGAAACCTGATAAATCTTACCGTAGTTCTCAACGAGGACGATATGGGCAAGGTTATCGGTCGTCAGGGAAAAATCGCGAAAGCGATGAGGACGCTCGTCAAAGCGGCGTCGGCAAAGAGCGGATTGAGATACAACATCGAAATTAAAGAAAAAAGCGAAATTGCCGATTGATTCCGATGGACAGATTACTCGTTGGCGTTCTAGTCAAACCGCAGGGAATAAGGGGCGAAGTGAAAGTTAAACTTTTCACCGACGACTTTTATTCGGTCAGCGGTCTGAAAGAAATTTACGTAGACGACGTCCTGTATCCGGTGCTGAAAATGCGCTGTGATAAGGACGTCTTTATGCTTTTTAAGGGAATTGCGGACAGAAACGCGGCGGAAACGCTCCGCGGAAAGCAGTTGTTCGCCGAAAAAAGCAAAATCAGAAAGGAAAAAGGTCGCTATTTCATCTGCGACGTTCTTGGTTGCAACGTCGTTTTTGAGGACGGCGAAGTTTTTGGGCGCGTCGTCGACATAATCAGCGCGCGCACGGATATATATTACGTCGAAACGGAAAACGGCAGGGCGCTGTTCCCGCTTATACCGCGGCTCAAAGCGTCGTTCGACGTGGAAAACAAGACGATCACCGTCGACAAAGCGGCGTTTTCGGAAGAGGTGCATTATGAGAATTGACGTTCTCACTCTTTTTCCCGAAATGTTCACGCCCCTTTCCGAAAGCATAATCGGGCGCGCCGTGAAAGACGGAAAAGTTTCGATCAACGTCGTCAATATCCGCGATTACACCGAGGATAGACACATGAAATGCGACGACTATCCGTTCGGCGGCGGCGCGGGCATGCTGATGATGCCGCAACCCGTCGTGTCCGCTTTTCGTGCGCTCGACCCCGATCACGAGGCGTTCAGAGTATATATGTCGCCGAAAGGCAGTCGTTTCGAGCAGAAGCATATCAAAAAACTTCTCTCGCACGACCGACTGATTTTTCTTTGCGGGCATTACGAGGGGATAGACCAACGCGCGCTTGACGGCTATATCGACGACGAGATATCGATCGGCGACTACGTGCTTACGGGCGGCGAACTTCCCGCAATGGTTGTCACCGACGCGATCTGTCGCTATGTGGACGGCGTTCTCGATAACGAGAGTCTGAAGGACGAAAGTTTTACGGATAATCTGCTCGAATATCCGCAATATACCCGCCCCGCCGATTTCGAGGGGAACAAGGTTCCCGAAGTGCTTTTGTCGGGCAACCATAAGCTCGTGGCGCAGTGGCGGCTCAAACGCGCGGAAGAAATCACGCGCGAAAAACGCCCTGATCTATATCGGAAATATATCCGGAAAAAGCAAAAAGCCGAGGAAGCTTTGACTAAGGAAAAGGAAAAACAGCGCGCTTGAAGAAGAGCCGAAAGAGCCGCGCAAAAGGCGGCGGAAGAAAAAATCCTTGCGGAGAAAACGACCGCCGCGGACAAAAACGACGATAAGGACGGAGCCGATTAAAGCGGCGTAAATGGTCGATAATCGACTTATAGCGGGGCTTTTGCGGGCGTTGCGTTGTTTTATTCATTATCGATACGATTTTACGGAGGGACCGTTTTGATAGCGATAAGGGATTTTTGCGAAAAGGATGCGGAAAAAATCGTCGGCTGGATAAAGGACGAGAGAGAATTTTATCATTGGTCCGCCGATCGTTACAGGCACTATCCGATTTCCTGCGACGAGATAGTTTCGAACTATAAAAAGTGCGCGGAAAAAACTTTTTTCAAGCCGTTTATGCTCGAAGCGGACGGAAAAGCCGTCGGTCACTTCATTCTTCGAACGCCTTCGTCCGACCCGAAAGTTATTCGTATCGGTTTCGTGATCGTTGACAAAAACGAACGCGGAAAGGGTTACGGAAAAAAGCTCATAAATCTTGCCGTGGAATATGCGAAAAACGCGCTCGGCGCAAGCGAAATCAATCTCGGCGTTTTCACCGATAACGAGGACGCGGTCGCGTGTTATAGGTCGCTCGGGTTTGTTTTTGCGCCCGACGACGGCGACGACGAGATTCATTCGTTCGACTATAAAAACGAAAAATGGACTTACGGAAAAATGATTTTCGTCGGAAAAACGGATTTATTCCCGCAAAAATAGTCAGCGATGACGATCCCTATTTGATAAAAACTGCTCGCTTTCGCGAAAGACGATTTGCCCGACGACGGGCGAGAGGTATAAATGGATATTAAGCATATACAGTGGTTTCCGGGGCATATGACCAAGGCGATGAGAATGATGGAGGACAACATCAAACTCGTCGACGGGGTGATATTCGTTCTTGATGCGCGCGCGCCTTTTTCGTGCATAAACGACGCGCTCGAAAAAAAACTCGGAAACAAACCTTTTTTATACGTTGTGAATAAAAGCGATCTGATCCCCGAAAGCGATCGTGATTTCGTAGTGAAAAAACTTACGGACAGCGGGCGAAAAGTCGTCGCGTCGGTCGGAACGACGCCCGGCGGTTGCAAAAATATTTATCCCGCGTTCAGAAGCCTGCTCGCCGAAAAGATCGAAAGAAACAAGGTGAAAGGGGTGACGAAAACGCTCCGCGCGATGGTCGTCGGCGTGCCTAATACGGGAAAATCGACGGTAATCAACGCACTCTGCGGGAAAAAAGCCGCGCAGGTCGGAAACAAAGCGGGCGTTACGCGCGGGAAACAGTGGATAAGGCTCGACGGGTTCGAACTTCTCGACACTCCGGGAACGATGCCGCCGTCGCTCGACGACAACGAAAAAGGGCTGAACCTTGCGTTTATCGGCGGGCTTAACGACGCCATTATCGACGAGGGCGATCTTTGTCTTGCTCTCATCGAAAAACTTATGGCGATTTGCCCGAAGGCGCTTACCGAAAAATATTCGGTGGATCTGTGCGAAAAAACGTCGCTTCAAGTTTACGAATCGATCTGCGAAAAACGCGGATATCTTGCAAGAGGTGGCGTTTACGACTATTCCCGTTGCGCGCTCGCCGTTATCGACGACTTCAGAAAAGGCAGACTCGGAAAGATTTGTTTGGAGGGAAAAGTCGGTCTATAGGTCGATTATTCAATATAAATGAACGAAAAGACGATTGAAAAGCTCAAGTTTGAGCGCGAATATTTATCGAAAGGTTACAAGCTTATCGCGGGAGCAGACGAGGTCGGTCGCGGTCCGCTAGCGGGTCCCGTCGTTTGTTGCGCGGTCGTTATGCCGCTCTCGGATGAAGATATTATCGACGGCGTCGACGACAGCAAAAAACTTTCCGCAAACAAGCGCGAAAAACTTGCCGCCGAAATTCTCGACAAGGCGTTGGCTGTCAAAATATGCCGCAGAGAGCCCGAGGATATCGACGAAATGAATATATTGCAGGCGACCAAGGCGTGCATGGTAGATTGCGTCAACGAACTCGAAGTTCGCCCCGACGTCTTGTTTGCCGACGCGCTCGACATAAAAACCGACGTTCCGTGCGTTCCCATAGTTCACGGCGACGCGCTGAGCTATTCGATCGGTTGTGCTTCCATCGTCGCGAAAGTATTCAGAGATAAACTGATGGACGATTACGCCGCAGAATATCCCGATTATTCTTTCGAAAAGAACAAGGGTTACGGAACAGCCGCGCACATTGCCGCGCTCAAAGAAAAAGGTCCTTGCTCCATTCACCGCAGGTCGTTTATTAAAAATTTCGTCAAATAGTTCGTCGTTTCAAATAGTTCGTCGTTTTCACCGCGCGAAATGTCGTTAAATAAAGAGGGAATGTGAACGTGTGGAGTTTTTTCGGTAAAACAAAAAAACAGATAGGGGACGAGGGCGAAAACGCCGTCGTGAAATATCTGAAAAAAAAGAAATATAAGATTTTGCTGACGAAATACCGCACGCCGTACGGTGAAGCGGACGTCGTTGCCGAAAAGGGCGACAATCTCGTTTTCGTCGAAGTGAAAACTCGTTCGAGCGAGGCGTTCGGTACGCCCGCGGAAGCAGTCGGGCGGAAAAAACAAGAGCGGTATATCAATATTGCCGAATACTTTCTTTCCCGAAATCCGCGGTACGACAGCTTCTTCGTCAGATTTGACGTTGCGGAAGTTCTCGGCGAAGAGATCAACTATATTGAAAACGCTTTTGACTGCAACTGATCAGATAAGCCCCTTTATAAGTCGATTATCGGCTATTTTAGTCCGAATTTCCGAGAGATTCGTCGCGTGCTTTTTACACAAAAGCATAGTAATAACAATAAAATCCTTAGGGATTCCATTCGTCATCACTAACTATTTTTGCGGGACAAATCGGTCTTTGTTGTATTTAAAAGCCGTTCTTCACGCAAAAATGCGTAGCACCAAAAAGGATGAATTTTTAGATGATTTTTCGCGAGCGTGAGGGAGGGCTGTACTGGAGGTACTGCGCCCGAGCGCACACGGAAAAGCGCTAAAAAGGAGCCT
>CAKQKN010000128.1 GCA_934249215.1 uncultured Clostridia bacterium | reverse complement strand
CCCTTGCAGACTTTGGCGGAACATCATCAGAACGTACAAAACGAAATAGAAGCTCGACTGTGTGAGCGTATATCTGAATATCCAGCCGTAAATTTGTTCGTCCGCGTCGCCGAGCAGAAGCCGACCGAAAGGAATGCACACGGGAAGAATGATAGCATAGGCTATCGCCGAATATATCAGCCCGACCGCAAGCCCCGCAAGATTGCCTTTTCTGATCCGTTCGAGATCGTTCGCACCGAGGTTTTGCCCGCTGTAGATCGACATGGCGTTTGCCGAACCCATAAGGAGCGAGTTGAAAACGTTGTCGATTTTCGAACCGGTCGATTGCGCTTTCACGTAGTCGGGATTGCTGAGCGAGTTCCAGGCGCGCTGTTGAATAATGCAACCGATCGCAGTGATCGTGAACTGAAAGCCCATCGGAAGCCCCGTGAACAAATGAAGTTTCGCAAACCGGAAATCGAACTTGAAATCGCTTTTTTTCAGCCGCAGAACGGTGTGTTTTTTGAAAATTACGATAAATCCGACGAGCGATGAAACCGCTTGGCTTATCGCCGTTGCCCAGCCCGCCCATTCGACGCCCCAGTCCGTCAGAAACAAAATGCTGTCGAGGGCGATGTTGAGCGTTGCCGCGATGACGAGAATGATGAGCGGCGTCGTTCCGTCGCCGAGCGCGCGAAGAATCTGTGCGGTCAGGTTGTAAAACATTATGAAGGTGAACCCGCCGAAAATCGCCGTTATATAGCGTTCGGAATAGTCGAAAAACGCCTCGTTCGTGTTCATAAGTTTAAGGAGCGGTTTGGAAAGCGCGATCGTCGTCGGCGTTATGATTGCCGAAACGAAAACGGTCAGCATGATTGACATTGCGAAACTTCTTCGCATTTTTTCGGGGTCTTTTGCGCCGACGTATCGGCTCAGAATGATTCCGAAGCCCGCGGCTATTCCCGAGCCGAACCCGAGAACGAGAAAGGACAGCGATTCGGTCAGATTTACCCCCGTGACCGCGTCCGGCCCGCGTGAAAGCGAAACGATGAGCGAGTCGCCGAGCGAATAAAGATTCTGGAGCATAAGTCCGAACGCCATCGGAAGAGAAAACAAGAATATTTTTTTAAACGGCGAACCCGTCGTCAGATCGATATTTTTCTTCATGTTAATCAATTTTATACGTTTGTATAAATACGTTCGTGCGTTTTGCGGCGGGTTGTCTGTGCGTCTGAAGCCCGCCTTGTTTTTTACTCGTATATTATAGCGACCGCCCGCCGAATATGCAAACGAATTTAGGGATTACGATCTTTATCGTTGACTATTTTTTCTCTTATTTGTATATTCGTTTTGTTTTCGGTCAATAATCGTAAACGACGAATCGTAGATGACGATAGGAAGCCTTATGGAGAGTTTTATGGAACTTCAGGAGAAAATGAACGCGGCGAAGCGCATCGTAAAAAAGAATCCCGAAAAAATCGCGGCGACGAAACGAAACTCGGTGAAAAAATGCGTTTGGGCGCTTTTTTCGGCGGCATCTCTCATC
>CAKQKN010000127.1 GCA_934249215.1 uncultured Clostridia bacterium | reverse complement strand
TTTTTGCCCTCATCCGTCGGCAGAGCCGACACCTTCCCCGAATTAGGGAAGGCTTAAAAGTAAGATTGTGTTGAGAGTGCGGCACTTCGTGCCTGGATCCCTTGGCGGTGAGGCAAGGAAGCTGGGCTCGGGATGACGGGATAGAATATGCTTGGCATATATTTTTGATTTTGATAGGGGTGGTTTTTTAAAGATTATTCGCGGGACGATATAGCTTTTATTATATAATCGGAAAGAAGATTGTTCGTTCGGATTGGGAGAGAATAATCTTTTTTATTTTTTTGTTGAAAAACAGTTGACAATAAAGTTGCGGGTGAATATAATTAAAAACAGTTGAACAATTATTCAACCGTTTGCATTTAAGCCCGTTCGCGGGAACGCTTACAAGGCGTTGCTTTCGGCGGTTGCCATAAGCGTTGCAAGCGCCTGAACGGCACTGCGTTTATGCGGAGAATGCGAACGAAAGAATCCGACTGAAGCGCGGAGATAACGGAGGAACGAAAAATGAAAGAAGAATTGACGTGTAAATCGTTTGAACCGCACGAAGGCACGGTTGAAAAAGTGAAAAGCGCGATGCCGACCGACGACGAGCTTTACGACGTGTCCGAACTGTTCAAGGTGTTCGGCGACAGCACGCGGACGGGGATACTCGCCGCGCTTATGCAGAGTGAACTTTGCGTTTGCGACATATGTACGCTTATGAATATGACGAAATCGGCAATTTCGCATCAGCTGCGCGTTTTGCGGCAAACTAAACTCGTCAAAAGCAGGAAAAAGGGCAAGGAAGTCTATTATTCGCTTGCTGACGATCCTATCGTGAAAATTAGGGATATGGCGCTCGAACACGTTTCGGAATAATGCGTTCGACGGATATCGATATTAAAAGAAAAGTGTTTAAGAGATTCCGCTTATGGGTGATAGGCAGCGGAATCCCGAAAGGAGAAATATTTATGAACAAGGCTTTCAGGTTAAAAGATCTCGATTGCGCCGCGTGCGCAGCAAAGTTGCAGTCGCATCTCGAAAAGATCGACGGAATCAACAGCGTTTCGGTCAACTTTATCTATCAGAAAATGATAGTCGATTTCGACGAAGCGAAAAAAGACGAAGTTTTTGCTCAGATTAAGAGCGTGACTGCGAAAGTCGAGCCCGAAGTCAAGATTTTAGGATTATGAAAAAACTTGATAAGAATAAATCCGCGCTTTTGCGGATTATCATTTCTGCGGTCGCGTTCGTCGCGATTCTCGTTACGGAGAAACTCGTGGAAATCAATCCGTACGTGTTGTTCGGGTTGTATCTGGTCGTATATCTCGTGATAGGGTATGACGTGCTTTTCAGGGCGGTTGTAAATATCGCGCACGGTCAGGTTTTCGACGAAAACTTCCTTATGTGTATCGCGACGGTGGGCGTTTTCGTTCTCGGCGCGTGCGGTAAAGGCGATTATTCGGAAGCGGTCATCGTTATGATTCTCTATCAGACGGGCGAACTTTTCCAGCGGTACGCAGTCGGGAAATCGCGCAAAAACGTGTCCGAGCTTATGGATATGTGCCCGGAAACCGCGGTCGTGTTAAGGGATGACGTCGAAAGCGAGGTTTACCCCGAGGAAATCGAAGTCGGGGAAACGATCGTCGTTAAAGCGGGCGAGAAAATCGCGATCGACGGCGTTGTCGTAAAAGGCAAAGCGACGCTAAATATGATGGCGCTGACGGGCGAAACCGTGCCGGTGGACGTCAAAGAGGGCGAAGAAGTTTTGTCGGGCGCGATCAACGAAAGCGGATTGCTTTATATTAAAACGACCAAACAATTTAGCGACTCGACGATTTCGAGAATACTCGAAATGGTTGAAAACGCGTCGGAGAAAAAAGCCAAAGCGGAGAACTTCATCACGAAGTTTGCGAAATGGTATACGCCGGCGGTGTGCGCGCTTTCCGTTTTATATGCGGTGATCGCGTCGCTCGTTACTAAAGACGTTAAGTCGAGTATTTTTACCGCGCTGTCGTTCCTCGTCGTAAGTTGCCCGTGCGCGCTCGTCATCAGCGTGCCTTTGGGATTCTTCGGCGGGATCGGGGCGGCTTCCAAGCACGGCATTCTGGTGAAAGGGAGCAACTATCTCGAACTGCTCGACAAGGCGAACGTGTTTGCGTTCGACAAGACGGGAACGATTACGAAAGGAAGCTTTTCTGTCGTAAATGTCTATCCCGAGGTCGATTATCAAAGAGTTTTGAAAATCGCAGCCGCCGCGGAAAGCGGTTCGGAACATCCTATCGCGCGGTGTATCGCTAACGCGTATCCCGATTATGAACGCGGATATTCGGTAAGCGAAATCGCGGGGCGCGGGGTGCGCGCGGAGAAAGACGGGAACGTGATTCTCGTCGGAAACGCCGCGTTTATGACCGAAAACGGGATCGCGTTCGAAGAAGTTGCGGACGTCGGAAGTATCGAATACGTTGCGGAAAACGGAAAATTCGTCGGAACGGTAGTCGTTGCGGATACGATCAAGGATACGTCGAAAAAGGCGATCGCCGATCTTAAAAAATGCGGTGCGAAGTGCGTTATGCTTACCGGCGATAATGCGAAAAACGCGGCGAAGATCGCAGCCGAAAGCGGCGTTGACGAATATAGAGCGGGACTTTTGCCCGGCGATAAGGTGACGGAAATCGAAAAACTCATAAGCGGGAAGAAGCCCGGCGACGCCGTGTGCTTTACCGGCGACGGAATTAACGACGCGCCGGTCATCATGCGGGCGGACGTCGGCGTTGCGATGGGGGCGCTCGGTAGCGACAGCGCGATCGAGGCGGCGGACGTCGTGCTTATGAAAGACGATCTTTCGGCGCTCGTGACGGCAAAGAAGATTGCGAAGAAAACCATTCGTATCGTTACCGAAAACATTATCGGTGCGTTGACGGTCAAAGCGCTCGTTATGATTCTCTGCGCGATCGGAATCCCGTACGCTATGTGGTTTGCGATTTTTGCGGATGTCGGCGTTTCGGTTCTTGCAATTCTTAATTCGATGCGCTGTCTGACCGTTAAATAGCGGTTTAGCGGAACGGTTAGATTTGACTGTTTATCTCTAATTATGTTTTATTATGCGAACGAGGCTTGATTGTCCCGTTCGTTTTTTTTGTGGGCTTAACGCTTTCGCCGCGGCATATAATGAATATCGGATAAATAGAGGTGCTGTGGCGTGTGTATGAAGATATTCGATTTGCATAACGATCTTTTGACGAGTGAGGTGCCGAAAATCGTTCGCGAAGTGGTTAAAAACAACGAAAAGTCGGGCTATAAGTCGATTTACGCACTATATAAGGGTGAAAGAACGTTATCTGAAGTAAGGGAAATTTACGAAAAAACCAAGGGCGCGGGTATGTGTTACGCGTTTGAGGACGCGTCGTATGCGGATACAGGTGCGTTCGAATGCTTGTGCGAAAGGGTCAAGCCGCTTTACGCTTCGCTTTGCTGGAATGACGAAAACGAATTTGCGGGCGGATGCAGATCTGACGGCGGACTTAAACCGAGGGGTGTCGAACTTATCAAAATGCTTGATAAACGGCATATAGCGCTCGATCTTGCGCATGCTAACGAGCGAACCTTTTTCGAAGCCTCGGAAAAGGCGGAAAAGATCATGTGTTCGCATACGGCGTTCGATTTCGTCAAGCCGCATTTCAGAAATATCGACGAAAAGCAGATTAAAATAATTCTCGAAAGAAAGGGAATAATCGGCGTTTGTTTCGTCGGATATTTTTTGACGGACGAGCGGGGTGAGGAAGCTAAAATAAAAGGCGAATCGGCGTTTTATGAAGCTATAGACTGGTTTTTGCAGAAATTCGGCGACGACGGACTGTGTGTCGGTTCGGATTTTTGCGGCTCGGATTTTCTCGTTTTCGACGATTACGGATCGTTTGTCGATAAATTCGAAAGAACGATGAAAAGGATCGGTGCGGGGAGAGGAACTGTCGAAAAAATACTTTTCCGCAACGCGCTCGATTTTTTCGGAGCGTTCAATTGCAAGGAGTGAACGTCGGACTTATGTGTAAGCGGTGTGAATTTTTCCCGCTTGGAGCCGCCGTTCGTTCTAAAAATCGATTAAAAGCGCCTATTGATTTGACAAAGAGAAATGCATTTTCTATAATTTAAAGGTAAACGAACGAAAAGCGGAATCGAAAGCCCGCGTTTGTCGCGTTTATATTTTATTCGGTAACGGAGTTGTTATGGATTATAATCATGTGTTTGAAAGCTGGATTTCGAATCCGCTTATGTGTGCCGAAGGGCTTTCCGAACTGAACGCAATCAGGGATGACGAAAAGGCAAAAGAATATCGTTTCGGCGCCGAACTTGCGTTCGGAACCGCGGGAATGCGCGGTATTCTGGGTTACGGGACGAATATGATGAACGTTTATACCGTTCGTCGTGCGACGAAAGGACTTGCCGATTACGTTCTTTCGCTCGGGCATAAGGCTGCGGCGCGCGGCGTCGTCATTTCTTACGATACCCGCAATTATTCTAAAACATTTGCCGTGAGCGCTGCCGGAGTACTCGTGGCGGCTGGCGTTCAGGTTCATTTGTTTTCCGAACCGCGACCCGTTCCGATGCTGAGTTTTGCCGTTCGCAAACTTAAAGCGGTCGCGGGAATTATGATTACGGCGAGCCATAACCCCAAAGAATATAACGGATATAAGGTTTACGGTGAGGACGGCGCGCAACTTTCGCCCGAGGCGACCGCGGTGGTTGTCGAAAGAATTAAAAATGTTTCCGATTGGTTTTCCGTCAAGGCGGTCGAAATTAAAGATAATACGGCTATAGCGCTGTTATCATACGTTTCGGGCGCGGTCGAAAGGAGTTTTTATCGTCACGTTCGCGCGCAAGGCTTGTCGCCGAAAGCGGTCAAAGAAACGGGTAAAAATATAAAAATCGTTTACACTTCGCTCCACGGCACCGGGTATACGCCCGTCACGACCGTGCTTTCCAAAATGGGAATCAAGGCGGAGGTCGTTCAGGAGCAGATTCCCTTCGACGGAAATTTCCCGACGGTTGAAGTGCCTAACCCGGAGGACAAGCGCGCGCTTGCGATGGGAATCGCACTCGCCGAAAAAATCAAGGCGGACGTCGTTTTCGGGACCGATCCCGATTGCGACAGACTCGGCGTTGCCGTGCGGAACGATAAAAACGAATTCGTCGGGCTTACCGGTAATCAGGTAGGTATTCTTCTTCTCGATTACGTTTTGTCGCGCCTTGCTCAAACGAAAAAACTGCCGGCGAACGCCGCGGTCGTCAAAAGTTTTGTTTCCACCAATCTTGCGAAAGCCGTTTGCGATTCTTACGGCGTGAAACTTTACGAAACGCCCGTCGGATTCAAATTCAGCGGCGAAAAAATCAAACAGTTCGAAAAGGATAAATCGGGCACGTTCGAGTTCGGGTTCGAGGAATCGTGCGGGTACCTGCGCGGAACTTACGCGCGGGATAAGGACGCGGTCGTCGCGAGCATGCTCTTTGCCGAACTTTGCTGTTGGTGTGCGTATCGCGGAAAGACAGTTTACGACGCGCTTTGCGATATTTACGCGCGCTTCGGGTACGTTTACGACGTCACGGTGAGCAAGGTTTATTCGGGCGTTACGGCTATGGCAGATATGAACGCGGTAGTCGAAAAAATGCGCGAAATGCATCCGAACAAAATAGATATATATAATGTTAAAGCAGTCAGGGACTATCTGACGGGCGAAAGAGCGACCGCCGAGGGCGAAAAAGAGAAGCTCGAATACGACGGACTCAATTGTCTTTATTACGAACTCGAGAACGGTGGATTCGTTTGTTTAAGACCGAGCGGGACCGAGCCGAAACTGAAGATTTATTATTCGGTGTGTGCTGCCGATCGCGAACTCTGCATTAAAACTTACGAAAGTTTGTCGGCTGCGTTCGAAAAAGAATGCTTGTCTTAAGGCGTTGCGCTTTGCGCGTATTCTTTTCTTTGAGAGTAAGACCGTAAAGAGTAAAATTTGTTCATGCGTGTTTTATTGATGTCCGATCGACAGACTGTAAGACATGGGAAATCGTGATTTTCGGTTCGGAAATTCACAAAAAATTCGTGCCGAAGAAAAGTTTTTAAAAAAACGAAAAACGTCGAAAAAATACTTGACTTAAAAAAAGTATAATGGTATTATGGGTAGGCTGTCAAGTGAGACGGCGACTGCAGCGGGTAGCTGCGGATTGAAGATTGACAACTGCATAGGAAGCTTAATCGAAGTAGAAATACGGAGATTAGGTGACGCGAGATTAGAGAAATACCTGAAGAAGGTATTGAGATAATCGAGTGTAACAATAAAGTACAGAAAGGCAAAGAAAAAATAAAGACTTAAATATTCTTAGAATATAAAATGGTTAATGTGGAAACACGAAACTGAGAGTCGAGAATTTTCTAAACGAAATAAGTAAAATAAGAGATAATTCGACGGATTGCAGAAATGTAATCGAAAAGAATAAGCTACAAAGAGCGTATGGAGGATGCCTTGGTACATGGCGCCGAAGAAGGACGTGACAAGCTGCGAAAAGCCGCGGTGAGCTGCAAATGAGCGATTAACCGCGGATGTCCGAATGAGGAAACTCAACGCGAGTAATATTGCGTTATCGTACGATGAATCAATAGTCGTGCGAGGGGAACCCGGGGAACTGAACCATCTAATTACCCGGAGGAAAAGAAAGTA
>CAKQKN010000126.1 GCA_934249215.1 uncultured Clostridia bacterium | reverse complement strand
TCGCCCGTTCCCGGGGGCATATCGACGAACATATAATCGACTTCGTTCCAGCAAGTCTGCTCGTAAAACTGCTTGATCACTCCGCCGAGCACGGGACCGCGCCACACGACGGGCGAGCCCTCGTTTTCGAGAAGAAGATTTATGCTCATCACTTCGATTCCCGTTTTCGTAACGGCGGGGAACAACATATCGTCCTGTCCTTCGACTCCTTGCTTAAGCCCGAAAGCTTTCGGAATGGAAGGTCCGGTAAGATCTGCATCGAGCACGGCGGTCTTATATCCGCGCCGCCGCATCGTCACCGCGAGCATCGACGTCACGGAAGATTTTCCGACCCCGCCTTTCGCGCTGAAAACGCCTACCGTTTTTTTGATTTTGCTGAGTTCGTTGCTGTGAAAGCGCATATCTTCCGCGCCTCTCGACGCGCAATCCGCCTTGCAACTTTCGCAATTATGCGTACATTCTTCGCTCATAATTTCTCCGAAAAGTAGTCTATAGGTCGATTATCGCACGTTTTGCTGCAATAAGACAAAGCAGTGCGACGTCAATCGTCCCTATTTTAGCACTTTAATAAAAAATAATCAAGGGATTTTCCCTCTAAATATTTTAAATCGCTTTGTTCGTTCGCCGTCAGAGATTTTCGATTTTTTCCTTTTTGTCTTGCTTGCCTTTTTTGCCGAAATATTCTTTCGCTCCGACGGCTTTTTCTTCTTGGCTTTTTATTTTCGAATACTTTTCGACGGCGCCGACGCGATTTATCGATTCGAGCTCGACAATTTTTCTTTTAAGTTCCTCGTTCTCCGCGGCGCATTTGCGCGTGATTTTATCGAGAAGATCGTCGATTTCCTTTTTCAGAATCGATTTACGGTTTTTTCTGCCGCGCACGGCGGAATACGGATCGAAATACGCCGCGCCGATTTTGTCCATCGATCGCATTTCGCTTTCGATTTTCTCACGTTTTTTCTTCATCAGATTGCAGAACTTGTTTCTCAGTCTCAGCGCGAGAACGGGATCCCCGTCCGCAAGATAAAGGGACGTTTTTCTTATCGAGCGATAGTTCCGTCTTTCGCGCAAAAATGCGGCTATAAGTTCGTTTTCGGCACTTTCGGTAAATTTTTCGTTTGATTTCGCCGTAAGGCCGAACACCTTTTTCTCGGCAACGCATTTATAATAATAGTTCCTTATTCCGCCAGCCGATCTGCCGTTTTCCTTTGCGAATTCGCTGAATACACGGGAAAGCGTTTGCCCTTGTTTTTTTGCGTTTTGCGCGCGGAGAAACAACTCGTCGCTTTGCTTTTTCGTCAATCCTTTCATTATTTGTCACCTCGTCTTTTCATTGATTACATTATTGACGGGCGAAATTAGTTTTAATCATAAAACGATCGATTTTGTCATAAAAATAATTGAAAGCGGGCGCTCGACGACCGTATCGGGAGAGTTTATGAAGTTTTACGTTATCAGCAATGAAAAATGTGCCGTTACGGTAAGCGGCGTTTTTATCGGGATCGCAGACGGCAATCTGCGCTATTTCGAACATTGCGGGCATAATCTTCACGTGGATTTCGTTCCCGAGGACGAAAATTATCTCCCCGTGTCCGCATTTTTCCCGAGTCCCGAGGCAGGCAGACACGGCTCGACCGTATCGGTAAAAACCGACGACGGATTCATACTTTTTCCCGTTTTCAGGACGAACGTTTCGCCGATCGTTAAAAGATATTACTCGAAAAACTTTTCCGGCGAAAAAGTCGGCATTGCCTTGCTTTGCGATCCGTACCCGAAAATCGTCGTTTCCTCCGAGTCCGATTTCTTTTTTACCGAACCGAAATATTTTTCGCAAAACGCACGCGCCGAAAGTTTTTTATGCAATAACGTTCTCTGCGTGACGATCAGGGCAAAGCGCACTTTTCTTTACGCCTTTTCGATCAGACCGAAAATCGAAATAATTTACGCCGAAGAAATCGAAAGCGTTTGCCGCTCGGACGGACACGTCGTCATAACGAAAAAAATCGCGGGGGCGATTCCGATAAAAATCGTCGAAAAACGCACGGAAACCGATTTTTCGCTCGTCCAAAAGACCTGCGAACGGGAAAGATCGATCTATTCGATCGCAAACGGACTTATCCCCTACGCATTTCTCGACGAACTGCACGCGGGCGGAAATTATTCGGACTATCTGAGCAACAAACTGAAAGAAAACGCATCGCTTATCCCCGACTTTTTCGGTCGATTTCTCTTCTACGTTCCCTATTTTTGCGGTCAGACGCCATACGCCGCACTCATTCACGAACTCCACGTCGACACGGTATCGTTTTCCCTGCTTCCCGACGGCTCGATATGCGATTTCACTTTCGTATAACGCCCGACAATCGAAAGCAACGAAAAAGGACGCGGAGATTTTTCGCGTCCTCGTTTTTTTATTTGTCTTACCCGCAAAACTCGCTTGATAAAACGAACTAAGCGGGGCTATAAGTCGATCATCGGACAATTCGCCGACAAAACGAAACAGCCGACCGATTAAAAATCGTCGTCGTCATCCTCGTCGTCATCGTCGGGGATTTCGTCCTCGTCGCCTTCAAAGTCCTTTTCGTCGATCTCGACGTCGAAATCGTCGGGTTCGTCGTCGACGTATTCTTCCTCTTCCTCCTCTTCTTCGTCATCCTTGAAGAGTTCGTCGCTCTTTTCCTCGTCGGCAAGTTGCGAGAAAGAAATCACGCCGTCCTCGTCGTCGGGCAGATCTTTTTCGTCGTCGTCGAGATAATTGCGCCATTCGTCGTCGGAATCGAGATCCACGCTGTCCGGCTCGTTATCGTATTTATGTTCTTCGCGGCACTGCTCGCACATTTCCTCGTCCTCGCCGATAAGATTGCGCTTGCAAACGGGGCAAAGCTTTTCACCCGAAACTTCGTCCTCGTCTTCCGTAAAAATAAGTTGCGGTCCCATTTTGAGTTCTGCTTTACAGACGTCGCAATATTGTTCGCCGTCCTGCATATAGTTCAACTCGCATCTCGGGCACAAAACGTATTTAGCCATTAAAATCTCCCCTCGGCACGACACAAAAACATTCCGCCGCGCCTCCTTCAATATCGCTCACTTATTATATTTATATTGTAGGCGTTTGTAAACTGTTTTTACAATTCTTTTTGATTTTTTTGTGAGCTTTCACGATATTTTATTACGAAACACGCAAAATTGTTCCGCAAAAAATCCGCCGCCGCGCCGTTTTTCTCCCGAACGCCCTTTTTTCGGTTCGAACGACCAGGCAAGCGCGTTTGCCCGCCGCGACGAATTTTACTTTTTCGACGAATTTTACTTTTTCAGTTCGTCGGGATTGAGCGGCATAAGTTCGGGAAGCACGAACAACCCGTTCTTTCTCACGAGCTTTCCGTCGAAATAAATCTCCCCGCCGCCGTATTCTTCCGTCATGACGAGCACGAGATCCCAGTGAATGCCCGAACGATTGCCGTTATCGCAATCATCGTAGCAACAGCCGGGCGTGAAGTGAATGGACCCCGCGATTTTTTCGTCGAACAGAATGTCGCCCATGGGCTTCGTGATGAACGGATTGACACCGACGGCAAATTCGCCCACGTAGCGCGCGCCATCGTCCGTGTCGAAAATTTTGTTTATCTGTTCGGGATAGTTGGAAGTCGCTTCGACGATCTTGCCGTTTTCAAAAACCAACCTGACGTTTTCGTGCTTAAGCCCTTGTTGCATCGACGGCGCGTTGTAAGTGATAACGCCGTTCACGCTGTTTTTCACGGGTGCCGTGTACACCTCGCCGTCGGGAATATTGCACTGCCCCGAGCATTTCAGCGCGGGCATGCCCTTGATCGAAAAGGTAAGATCTGTTCCCGGTGCGACGAGCCGGACTTCTTCCGTCTTTTCCATAAGTTCTTTGAGCGAATCCATCGCCTTATCCATTTTCGCATAATCGAGAGTGCAGACGTCGAAATAATAATCCTCGAACGCTTCGGTAGATTTTCCGCACATTTGCGCCATCGACGGCGTGGGATAGCGCAAGACCACCCAGCGCGTGTTGCAAACTCTTTTTTCGTGATGAACGGGATAAGAATAAAGCCTTTCGTAAAAGCCGTTCTGTTCGGCGGGAATATCCCCCGTTTCGCAAGAATTGTCGCCGCCGCGAACACCGATGTAACAATCCATATCGTCCATCGCGAATCCGTCGTATTTCGCCCACAGCTTGCAATATTCTTCGTCCGAGCGCCCTATCGTCGCGCGCATAACCGAATAGTCGCGCAGGTAAACGAACGGATATCCTCCCGCATCGTAAACCTTGTTCACCAGTTCTTTGACGAGGTCGTTCGGAATCCCGAAAGCCTCGATCATCACTTTTTCGCCGCCTTTCACCTTGCAGGAATAGTTCACGAGTACGTCCGCAAGTTTTTCAAGCCTTAAATCTTTCATCTGTATAATCCTCTCATCGTCCGCGGACACTTGCCGCGGATCGTTTTTTCATATTTTACTTCATCTTTTTCAAAAAAGCAACAAGATTGACACGTCGCCGCCACCGCTTTGTTTTCTTTCGCCTTAAAAAACCGACTGCATTTAAACAACGGCACTCCAAAAAAACGCCGACATATAAGCAACGCCATTTAACCGACGGCGTTTAAAAAGCCGCCGCACGGCAATACACCGACGCACGGCAACGCACCCCGCCCGTTCAACCGCCTTTTTCGCCAAAAAATATTTGCGAAAATTTTAAAAAAACTATTGACATTCATATGAATGCGTGATATAATCATGATGAAAATAACCAAAGGGAGGCGACGGAATGGAATATCCGGGAAGCACTATTGAATATACGGGACGAAGCGGGCGCGAATTTCTGGACGGGATTTTCACGGGAACGACGGGGCTCGTGATGCAGCAAGTTACGGAGATCAGCGGGCTTGCGACGCCGGCGGTGCAAAACTGGGTGTCGCGCGGGTTTATCGCCCACCCGGTGAACAGACGGTACGACAAAAACGCGCTTGCGCGGATTCTCATCATCAATTCCGTGCGCGGCGCGCTTTCCCTCCCGAACATAAAAAAACTTCTGACCTACGTGAACGGCTCGCCCGAAAGCAGGCTCGACGACATTATCCCCGAAAGCGAACTGTATTGCTACGTTTGCGACGTGATTTTCAGCGACGATTTCAAAAGCAGTTCGACGGAAAAACTGATCGACGACGTGCTGACCGATTATAACGAACTTCTTCCGGGCGCGAAAGCGCGGCTGAAAACGGCGCTCACGGTGATAATCGAAATAATTCTTGCCGAAGAAGCGCTCTCCGCCGCCACGGAAACGATCGAAAGTCTTCCGAACAGCAACGTTCTGGGCGAAACGTTCGAGGATCAGACCGATGCCGCCGACAACGAATAAAGCGCGAATTTTAATCGCCCGCGCGCCGTATTATATATGGTAAACACTTTATTATATATGGTAAACACTTTATGAAAAACCTTGCGAAACCGAAAAACGGTCGGTTTCAGTCAAAAAAGGAGGAAAATCAAATGGTACAATTCTGGGAAAGCTTAAACGTCCTGCAGAAAATATATTTTTGCATCGGGCTTGCGGCAACCCTCGTGCTCGTGTTGCAGATAATAACGATGCTTTTCGGGCTCGGCGAAAGCGACGCGGATATCGATCTCGACGGCGACGGCGAACCCGACGTATCGATCGACACGAGCGACGGCTTCACGCTGTTTACCGTGCGCGGCGTCGTTGCGTTCTTCGCGATAGGCGGCTGGGTCGGATACATACTTGCCGATAAGAACACGGCCCTTGCGATCGTCCTTTCGGTCGTTGCGGGTTTTCTCGCGCTCGTGGCAATGGCGTTCATTATGCGCGGCATTATGAAAATGCGCTCGGACGGAAACATCGATATTTCCAAAGCGATCGGCAAAATCGCGGACGTATATCTCACCGTCCCCGCAAAGAATAACGGCGCGGGAAAGATCACGCTCACGCTCGAAGAACGATTCGTCGAACTCTCGGCGATTCAGAACGGCGAAGAGCCTATCCCGACGGGTTCGAAAGTGCTCGTGACGGAAATTTCGGGCGAATCCCTCGTCGTCGAAAAAGTATGAGATCTATCGCTCACACAAACCCGACAAATTCGTCAAGCACGACAAACTCAAACGAAAACCAAACAAAACTTAAATAAAAACTAAACGAAAACACTTTCACAAGGAGAAAAAATGAACAATTTCAACGTTTTGGCAAGCAATGCGGGCATTCCCGTGCTCATTACCGTGGTCGTACTCATTCTTTTCATGCTCGTTCTGCTCATCGCGACGCGCGTCAAAAGATGCCCGTCCGACAAGATTATGGTTGTTTACGGTAAAGTAAGCAAAGCAAAAGACGGAACTCACCGCTCGGCAAAATGCGTGCACGGCGGTACGGAATTCATAATCCCGCTGTTCCAGTCGTACGCATTCCTCGACCTCACACCCATTTCCATTTCGGTCGACTTAAAGAGCGCGCTTTCCCGCCAGAACATTCGTATCGACGTTCCCTCGATATTCACGGTCGGTATTTCCACCGAACAAGGCGTTATGCAGAACGCGGCCGAAAGACTTCTCGGGCTCAAACTCCCGCAGATTCAGGAACTCGCAAAAGACATCATCTTCGGTCAGCTTCGTCTCGTCATCGCGACGATGGACATCGAAGAAATCAATACCGACAGAGATAAATTCCTCGAAGCGGTTTCGCGCAACGTGGAAGGCGAACTGAAGAAAATCGGTCTCAGACTTATCAACGTTAACGTAACCGATATCAGCGACGAATCGGGATACATCGTGGCGCTCGGTAAAGAAGCCGCGGCGAAAGCCATCAACGACGCAAAGATTTCCGTTGCGGAAGTGGACAGAAAAGGTGCGATCGGTGAAGCGAACGCACGCAAGGAACAAAGAATTCACGTCGCAGACGCCGATTCGCAGGCAATCAAGGGCGAAAACAACGCAAAGATCGACATAGCGAACTCGCAATCGCTCCTCCGCGAGAAGCAGGCGGAAGCCGAACAGCGCGCGGTTTCGGCGGAAAAAATCAACTCTGCAAAAGCCCTCGCCGACGCTTACGAAGCGGAAAGACTCGCGGAAATCGTGAGAGCTTCGCGTGAAAAAGCGACGCAGGAAGCGGACGTCCTCGTCAAGACCGAAGTCGAAAAGAAGAAAATCGAACTCGAAGCAGAAGCGGAAGCAGAACGCATCAGACGGCACGCTCAAGGTGAAGCGGACGCGACTTACGCAAAAATGGAAGCGCAGGCGCGAGGCGTCAAAGCCGTTCTTACCGCGCAAGCCGAAGGTCTTGCGGAGATCGTCAGAGCGGCAGGCGGCAACCCCGACGACGCAACCAAATTGATGATCGCGGACAAGATCGAAAAGCTCGTCGAAACGCAGGTCGAAGCGATCAAGAATATCAAGATCGACAAAGTTACCGTCTGGGACGGCGGCGAAAGCAAAGAAGGCAAAACCGCAACCGCGAACTTCCTTTCCGGTATGGCAAAATCTCTGCCCCCGATGAACGATCTTTTCGCAATGGCGGGGCTTAACATGCCCGAATTTATCAGCCCGAAAGAAAAGCCCGAGGAAGAAAAACCCGCCGATTCCGATTCTTCGGATAAAGCGGAGTAACCCGCGGCAAAACCCGAAAATCCACTATCGCCGATCGCAAAACGCGGTCGGCGATAATTTTTTTCTGGAAAAGTTAAATGCAATTTCGCGCGCAATTCCCGATTATTCGCCGTTTTTACTTTATTTTCACATAATACTCTCTTATTTTCAAATTAAAAAGCGGCAAAACCGTTTACACCAAAGAATTAAAGTTATATAATATAATGCGATAAAAAGATAAGGAGTATCTGATTATGACTTTTGACAAATGGTTTAACAAACAGTCGGTATTGCTCAAAGCAATTCTCTTGCTCATCCCCGTCGTAAACTGGGTTATGGAATGCCTCATCAGACTTTCCGTTATGCTCAGAACGAAGAGCGTCGTTCACATCGTCGTGTTCTTGCTGTTCCTTCTCGTCGGTTGGGGCTGGTTCCTCGGCGTAATCGATTTTATCTACATGCTGCTCACCGGACACCTTATTCTTGCCGACTGATCGGACGGAATTTCGTTTCCGCCCGTTTCAACGCGATAATCCGCGTCAACGTAACAAAAGACAAGACTGCCCGTCGGTTTTCCGACGGACAGTCTTTTTCATTAAATCAGATAGTAAGTAAAGCTATAGGTTGATTATTCGGGTTTTGTTGTAAGATTATGCGCACCGTCCGATATATTATCTATCGTCATCCCGAGATGAGCCTGCTTGCCTTACCTACGAGGGATCCGGGGGTGCAAGCCCCGCATTCCGATTATCGAGGCAATAAGCTCACTTTAAGCCTTCCACTTCGGGGAAGGTGGATTTTGCGAGCAACGCGAGTAAAAGACGGATGAGGATAAACGAATTTTTTCTAACTTGTCATCCCGAGATGAGCCTACATGACTCACCTACGAGGGATCTAGGGGCGCAAGCCCCGCATTTTTAAAAATCAGACCGCGTTAAGCGTGCGGCACTAAAGTGTATAGATTTCTCGAAAGCCCGTCAAGGAAGCAAACTCAAAACGACGGAAGCGATAAGAAAAGGAAGCCCTCTATTCGGCTTTCTTTTCTTTGACACGGACGCCGCCGCACAGCAATTCGGAATATGAAAAACTCGTTTTGCCCTTGAACGCCTCGATCGGGCTCACGGTAAAAAGCGCGGGATACACCCCGCTCAACCGACCGATATAACTGACCGATTTATTTCTCCCGAGATTGACTTTGACGTATAGTTCTTTTCCTTTCAGCGATCCGATATAGTTTTTCGCGTCGCTTAAACTTGCGGTAGTTTTAATCATACCGTAATTCTTGCCGTAAATCTTATTTTTTATACCGGAAAGCCGTTTTCGCCGCGATAAAAATAAGCCATAAGTGCGAATAATCGACCTATAGCTTGACTTTTATACTTTAATTGAAATTATCTGCGCTTTTTCCAGAGCGCGTTTAACAGAACGTAAATTCCGATAAACAAAACTATCGAACCGATGACGACCGCATACTTTGCAAAGGTCGTAACGTCTGAGCCGAAGAAATCGAAACTGCAGTCGATGGCTTTTTTCATGTTCGCGATCGCTTCATCGGGAATGCCTTTTTTCGCGCATTCGCGGAACGCACCGTCAAGGCAATGTTCTTTTATGAGCGACGTGCCGTACGTTCCCGGAAGGAAAGACAAGAACCTCCGAAGTCCCAGAGGGAAAGACTCTATAGGCATATACGCGCCGCACAAAAATCCGTAGCCCGACGAAACGATCGTTCCGACTGCGGACGCCTGACCTTGCGTTGACAAAAACATGTTCACGATCGATGACAGCGCGGTGCCGAACACGGTGAGAAGAATTACGTCGGTTACGAGAAGCACGACGTCGCCGAAACTCATATACCACCCGCCGTCGAGCGCGATATACAGACAGCCGACGAGCGTCGCGGAAAGGGTTACGATAAGCGTTACCATGAGCGTGCCCGCATAATACGCGAGCGCAAGCGTGGATTTTTTCACGGGCGAAACGAGCAGATCTTTTCTCACGCCCGTATATTTATCCTGCACCATAATAAGGTTCGAACAAAACGACACGGTTACGCAACTGACGGCGAGAAGGGACGAGAGAAGCTGGCCGCCCACGATGCCCGAAATCACGCCCTTAAACGGCATTATATCCGAAAAGTTTTTTTCGAGCGAGGAAACGAAACTATCCTCGAACACGTTGCCGAGAAAGGTCGCGTACAGCACGAGAAGAATAATCGGCGTTATCATCGACGAAAAGAATAAACCCTTGTCGCTGAAAAACATTTTGACGTTTCTTTTTACCATTACCGAAAAAGTTTTCATACGCTCCCCCTTAACCTGCCGCGAGTTTTTTACCGGTCACCGTGAGAAACACGTCGTCCATTTTCCCTTTCGTAATCTCGAAATCGGAAAACAAATCGGGATCGGAAAGAAGAAGATTGCGCGCCGCCGCGGTATCTTTGACCTCGATTCTGAACGCGCCGCTTAAGACTTCGTACTTAAGCCCGTTTTCTTCGGCGAGTTTTTTCACGTCGGCTTCGTTCACGCCGTAAAGCGTTATGAAATCGCCCGCGTAAAGATTTTTGAGTTCGACCGGCGTTCCGCGCGCGACAATCTTTCCCGCGTCGAGAATAACGACGTAGTCCGCGTCCGCAGCCTCTTCCATATAGTGCGTGGTAAGAAGAACGGTCATCTTTTCGGTTTTCCGAAGATTTTCGATTACTTCCCACAGTGTTTTGCGCGTCTGGGGATCGAGCCCGGTCGTCGGCTCGTCGAGAATCAGAAGTTCGGGTTCGTTGAGAAGCGCCCGCGCGACGTCTATTCTTCGTCTTTGTCCGCCGGACAGTTTTCCGACCCTACGTTTCAAAAGATCGCCGAAGTCGAGCATATTTGCAAGTTCGGTTATGCGAGCGGCGGCTTTCTCGCCAAATATTCCGTAAAGCCCCGCACGCGAATACAGATTATCCTCGACGGTCAAAGCGCCGTCAAGCACCGAATTCTGAAAAACCACGCCGAGTTTTCCGAACACGCCGTCGAACCCCTCGTCGATATCTTTTCCGCACACGACCACCTTGCCCGAATCCTTGTCGAGCGAGCCCGACATAATCGAGATAGTCGTGGATTTTCCCGCGCCGTTCACGCCGAGAAAGGCAAACAGTTCGCCCTTTTTCACCTTGAACGAAAGCCCGTTTACCGCTTTCACTTCTCCGAACGATTTATAAAGATCGGTTATCTCGATCTCGTTCGCGACGACCGCAAAATCGCTGTCATTCATTTTATTTCTTCTCTCCTTTTTTTCTCGGGGCGTCGGATTTTCGCTCCGACCGTTTACCCCCGTTTTTTGCTTCGCTTCGTTATTTATCCGTTTTTTCGCCCGCAATAAAGTCCGACGGCAAAATCGAATCGGAAAAATCGGGCTTTACGACAGGATTGAGTTTACCCGCGGGCACAGGCGAAATCGACGTAACGCTCTTGGGAACGCTTTTTATCACGTAGACCATTCCGTTGAAGATCTCCCCGAGTTTGCGCGCCACCTCGTCTTCCGAAAACGAACACACGCCGCGCGCCGTTATCACGCACAGCCCGTAAGTATAGATCCACATTTGTCCGAACAAGCGCTCCGCTTGTTCTTCGGTCGCGTTGTAATCGCGGCATATGATTTCGATGTCCTTTTCGAGCCCGAACGGCAGAGCGGACACGGCGTCCGTAATGTCGGAAGCGACGCCCGTTTCGTGCATGAACATCATCTCGAAAAGTTTCGGGCGCTCGGCGGCGAACTTCACCCACTGAATCCCCCGCATTTTATACGACGGTTCGAACGCTTCCGCGACGCTCATATACTCGCCGAATATTTCCTTCGCCTTTTGCATCACGGCGCGGCGCAGATCGTCCATATCTTCGAATACGGTAAAAATCGGACAGGAAGAACTCCCGAGTTCTTTTCCGAGTTCCCTTGCCGTAAGCGCGGACGCACCCCTCTTCTCGATAAGACTTATCGACGCGACTACCATCTCTTCTTTCGTAAACTTCGGTTTAGGCGGCATCTTCGTTTCCTCTTTTCTATAACGCTTGTTATAGTATACATTCGATCGGCGCGCATGTCAAGCAAAAAACATAGGAATTTATTATGATTCGTTAAAATAACCGTTGACTTTTGATTCAAATCCGTATAAAATTGTTCTGATAGATAAAAAGCCGAGATCGTAAAAAACGCGAAAAACGGGCAAAACGCATTTGCGCGGCATTTTTTGC
>CAKQKN010000125.1 GCA_934249215.1 uncultured Clostridia bacterium | reverse complement strand
ATCAAGGGCTATGCCCGAAAATGAAGAACCACCGGCTACGCCGGTGGGGTACTTTTGACGTTGCGGGAGATTTCAATTTCTTGAGTTTTGCTCTTTTGCGATTGCCGTTGCTGCTCTTGATTTCAATTCTCGGTTTTTTTTGCGATTGCCGTTGGGGCGATTTTAATCTCGATTTTTGCGCTTTTTTTTGCGAGCCGTGCGACCGACATAAACAGTTATTCGTTGGCGGATCGTCGCGTTATAAAAGTTTTTGCGGTAGGGCTTCGCGTTATAAAAGTTTTTTCGCGATGACGCACAGGATTCGGTCGGCAATCAGAGCGATAAACTCCGAATTCGTGGGCTTATATTCTTTGGAAAACGCTTCGATGCCGAGGAAACTGTTTATGACGTCCGCTCTGCCTTTGCTCCATGCGATATCGATTGCGTGCCGTATGGCGCGTTCGACCATGCTTGCCGACGCGTTATACGTCTCGCCGATCTGCGGGTATAAATCTTTCGTTACGGAGCCGATATAACTCGGATTCTTTAACGTCATCATTACCCCGTTGCGCAAATAGTTGAAACCTTTGACGTTCGCGGGAATGCCGATTTCGATGAAGAGTTTGCTCAAGGCTTCCTCGACTTTGGATTCCTGAATGCTCAATGCGGTTTGTTCGGCGGATTCGGAACCGTTCGATTGCTCGTTCTGCTTTTCGCTTTCGCTGTTTGCGCCGTTTTCGCTATGAACCTTGCGTTCGGCTTGAGCGGCTGTTGCGCCCTCGTGCGTTTCGGTTTGCGTTTCGGACCATTGCACTTCCGTAAAGGGATCGTTTTCGTTCGCCGACGAAAGAGTAACGCCGAGAGATTCCGCCGTCACCATGCCGCGCAGTGACGGTATTTCCGAACCGTCGTGCCGCGCTTTCATAAGTTTGCAGAGGTCGGAATAATTGGCGGGCTTATGAACGAAGTAGTCCGCGCCCGATCTGATTGCCAGTTCGACGAGCGACTGCGAACGGGCGTAGTCGAGCATTATGCAAACGGTATCGGGCGAGTATTTCTTTGCCTGTCCGATTATAAACAGACCGTCGGCGTAGGGAACATAAAGGGGCACGATGAAGAACGAGGGTTTATAAATTTTCACTTCCGCCAACGCTTCTTCGAAGTTCGTGGTGGAAATTACGATCTGAAAATCGTCCGATAATAGCTTCGCGCAGTAGTCAAAGTCCTCTATTTCGTTTTGCAGTAAGACGACTGTGGCGGCGTTGGTCATGCTCGTTGCTCCTTGTTTTTACGTCGTTATTGAACGGCTTTATTATAGCATGATAATTGTAAAATTAGAAGCGCTTTCGCGTAATTTTTTGTAAAATTACTACATTTTTCAGACCTTATTTTTTAAATTCGACGCGCTTCGACAGCAAGCGACAAAATACGATATAATTCGATAAATTTCGAGTTTTTGGTGTCGTTTTGTGCCGAAAAGCGTCGCTTGCCCCCGATTTTTGTCTGAACGACGGTTCAATTTATATGTTTTGAGAGTGTTTTCGTAAGTGTCGGAAAGGGAGTTTTAATTTTGAATAAAATTATTAAAAAACACTTTGGTGCGTTATTTGTCGTATGGGAAAACGGCACTTTTCCCGAAGGGAAAAGCGAAAAGATCGCAACGCAAACCGAGGGAAAAGATATTTATGCGTTTGTATAATCGATTTGCTTGAACACTGGTGGGGAAAAGACGATTAGCGGAATAAAAAAGGTTGAAAAGGCGGGGAAAGAGTGGTATAATGC
>CAKQKN010000124.1 GCA_934249215.1 uncultured Clostridia bacterium | reverse complement strand
GTGCAAGACAATCCGAACGAGAGTTCTTCAAATCGTTTATTATTTAGGGCTCCCTTCTTTTTGATAAATGAATCTTAACTCAAAAATAGTCGGTGATAACGAACGGAAGCTTTTTTGTACGGAATCTCTGTATTTATTAAACAGCGATAATCGACTTATAGACGTATTTTTTGTTTCCTTAAAAAACGGACGATTATAAGCCTTTTTTGTTATAAGAAGCCGATAATCGACTTATATGGCGGTATTTGCCGCGAATTATGAAAAAATGAATAAAATCCCGAACGTTGCGCATAATGCCTATCGGGTAAAGGTTTGCAGGCTGTAATATGCACGAAACTGCACGTCTTTGCAAAGGAGGCAAAATGAAAATCGCAAACGTAATCGCTTACGTACTCGTGATAATCGGGGCGATAAACTGGGGGCTTTTCGGAATCTTCGGATTCAATCTCGTGGGCTTTTTGTTTATGGGCGCGCGATCGCTCGGTTCGATAACCGTCTATTCGCTCGTCGCTTTGTCGGCGATCTGGCTCATTATCTCGCCCGTAATCACGAACGGAAAACTCGTTATGGCGGGTGAATAAACGTTTTTAACGACGATCGGAATAAATTCCTTTTCGTCGGCGGGTACAACCCGAAAAAGAAAAAACGCTCGGAGCGGTAAGTCGTTCGGACGTTTTTTTTTGCGAAAAAAAAGAAAAACCGTCCGCCCGCGAGATATAAAAAGCGGGTTTGCCCGCTGTCAGAAAACACGCTTTTTTTCCGCGGAAGTTCTCGTCGTGAACACCGGCAGGAAAGGACTGCAAGAGGGTAAAAAAATTATTCCCGTAAAAAATATTTCTTCTCGTTTTTAGTTGTAAACTAAATCGACTCGTGATATAATACGCCTACATCGAAGAAAAAAATCAATTTTTTATGAGGATGACCGCGATGCAACGGGACAAACAAAAGACCGAGAAAGTCAACTCCGCGAACGACGTTCGCGAAATCAACAAAATTCCCGATTACGACTGGGTGTTCCGTGACAGCGCGAAGAAGGGCGGAAACGGCAAAGGCGTGGTCGGGGGGCTGCTTAAAAAGGACATCTGGAAAATAATTCTTTCCTTTTTCCTTTACGTAATCAAAAATTCCCCGGTATACATAATCCCGATCGTTTCGGCGGCTGTTATCGACGAGATAGCGGCGGTCGGCGGCCCGGACACAAAAAAACTGATAATTTATGCTGCAATAATGCTCGTTTCTCTCATCCAGAACGTGCCGATGCACGTCCTTTACGCGAAAATTACAGACGGTTTTTTGCGCAATACGAGCGCGGGCATAAAAGAAACGGTCATCAGAAAACTGCAAAGGCTTTCCATCACGTACCACACCGAAATGGAAACGGGCAAACTGCAATCGAAATTCCTGCTCGACACGGAGCGGGTGGAGCAGTATTTGCGAATGATTTTCTATTCGTTCATCCCGACCTGCATTTCGCTCGCGGTAAACGTTTGGATCACGTTGTATCAAAGCCCGATCGTTGCGCTCTTTTTCGTCGTGGTCGTGCCTGTCAACTTGTTTCTGACCAAATATTACAGCAAGCCGATGGTGAAAAGTTTCGGCGATCTGCGCCGCGAAAACGAAAATCTTTCCGCGCGGCTCACGCGAATGCTCGAAATGCTTCAGGTCACGAAAGCGCACGGGCTGGAAAGCGAGGAAATCGAGCGGCTCGACGCGGATATTCGCCGCGTCACTCGTCGCGGACTGGAGGCCGATCGCATGGTCGCGCAGTTCGGTTCGTATTCTTGGGTAATAACGCAGTTTTTCAACGGTTTATGCTTATTTTTTACCGTAATAATGGCAATAAAAGGTGTGCCGGGGTTCACGATCGGTTCGATAATGCTGTTTCAGTCGCTGTTCGGACAGATTAACGGCGGCATATCGTCCGTCATCAATTCTTTCCCGCAGATGGCGACGGGGCGCGAGTCCATTCGTTCGCTTTCCGAAATCATGAACAGCGACGACGTGGAAATCACCGACGGAAAGACCAAACTGCCGTCTGTCGAGGGCGACGTCGAGTTCGATCACGTTTACTATCGTTATCCCGACAAAGACGAATACGTCATAAAGGACTTGTGTCTGAAAGTCAAAAAGGGCGAATGTATGGCGTTCGTCGGGGCGTCGGGCTCGGGCAAGTCCACGGTCATGAATATGATCATAGGCTTCCTTAAACCGACCGAGGGCGAACTTCTCATCGACGGTAAGAATATTTGCGATCTCGATCTTCCCGATTACAGAAGCAATTTGTCCGTCGTTCCGCAAAACAGCGTGCTTTTCGAGGGCTCGATTCGCGAAAACATAACCTACGGGCTTAAAAAATATACCGACGAGCAGCTCGAGGACGCCGTCCGACGCGCCGACGTAAACGAATTTCTCGCCGAAATGCCGAACGGGCT
>CAKQKN010000123.1 GCA_934249215.1 uncultured Clostridia bacterium | reverse complement strand
ATAAGAACATTTGTTGACCTTGCAAAAATGCGCGATCGCCTTGTCCTCGTCGCCGAGAAGTTGCGTTCTTCCGATATGAATGACCGAGTGGCAGTCGTGGCACACGGCGATTATGTCGTCGAGTTTCTGGACGGCGTTTTCTTCGTCGTAACTCCAGTTTTCGTGCGCTTCGAGCCTGGTCGCCCTTCTTCCGCAGATCATGCATTTGCCGTCCGCGCGGGCGTAAGCGTCTTTTCGCAGAACGTCCCAGATTTTTTTCGGAAGAGCCGAGCGCAGGTTGGAATACCAGCAAGAATCTGGAACGGACTTCATCATCAGTTTATACGTTTTGGTTTTAGAGTCCATATCGTTTGCCTTTAAAAAACAAACGCCGCCCGATTCCGAGTTTCGCGGAAAAACGAGCGGCATATCGTCCCGATCGGGGATTGGTTTTTTATCCGATCGACGAGCATTGAATTAAAAAACAACGCTATAAGTCGATTATCGACCTATCAGTCGTTCGAACCGAGAAGATCGGTCGGGAATTTGTCCTGCTCGTCCACGATGTTGTAAGCGGGGTTTGCGTTATATCCGAAGTCGCCTTTTTTCATGTTGTCGATCTGCTCTTTCGTCCAGATATTTTCCGACGAAGTGCCGACCTTGACGCCGCCGCCCGAAAACTCGGGTTTAACCGATTCGTTCTTGTCGTTTACGATATAAATTTCGTTGAATCTGAGTTCGTCGGTAACCATAACGATCGCTTTGTTGCTCGTCGTGATGGGATCGCCGCTGTAAATATTGATCCAGCCGTCGTTCTTTTTCGCGTTCTTTACGTCGTTTTTCGTGAGCGATTTATTGATCTTCTTGTTGGTCGCGGTCGAAATCTTGAGTTCGACGACGATAGTCGTCTGATCGGGCTTGATCGAATCGACGTTTATCCAGACCTGCGAAACTTTCGAGGACGAAAATTTAAGCTCGGAAACGTAGGTCAGACGGGAACCGTCGGACGCTTCTTCCCCGTTGGTCTGCCAATAGGTGTATTCCGATTTGTTGCAGCCCGCAAAAGAGAAGCAGCAAATTACGGAAAGTATTGCGATGATTATGAGCGAAGTTAATCTTTTCATGACATTTCTCCCTGAAACGATATTTCTTTTGAATTATCTACCGAACTTCCTGTTTTTTGAATTATCTTCGGAATCATTCGGGCCGAATTATTCGAAGTGAATTTATTTTTTGTCGTTGTTCATTTTCGTCAGCTCTTCCATAAACGAATTTATGTCCTTGAACTGGCGGTAGACCGAAGCAAACCTGACGTAGGCGACCTCGTCCACCCTTTTCAGCCGCGACATGACCATTTCGCCGATTTCTTTCGACGATATTTCCTGCACCATCGAGTTAGATATCTGCTTGCGTATGTCCTCGACGAGAAAATCGATTACTCCGAGCGATACCGGGCGCTTTTCGCACGCCTTGATGATGCCGTTTTTGATTTTATTGGGATCGAACGCTTCCCTCGCCCCGCTTTCCTTGATCACGAGAACGGGCGAAGTTTCGATCGTTTCGTAAGTGGTGAATCTCTTCCCGCACTTTTCGCACTCGCGACGGCGGCGGATAACCGTTCCGTCCTCATTGATGCGCGAATCGATGACCTTGCTTTCAAGACATCCGCAATACTGACATTTCATACGTAATACCTGCCGTCGGCAATCCCGATCGGTCGAAAGACCGGGACGCCTTTCCTTAATTAGTCAAAGTTTTATGATTTACGGCGTTTCGTCGCATTTAGCCGCGTTTTTCTCCGCCGCGCACGCATTTTCGCATAACGAACGGGTTATTTGCTCAAACTTTAAATATGCTCGTCTTTATCAAAATTATCGTTATCGTATATTTTTTATCCGTCAACGTATACGGTTTCATCCTTATCGCGATGCAACGGAAAGAACACGAAGAATGTTCGGACAAGAGCGTTTCCGACGGGAAACTTTTCGTCGCGGGCGCGCTCGGCGGAGCAACCGGAATTTACGTCGGAATGTTCGTTTTCAAATACAGGCTCACGAGCCTCTTTCTGATGATCGCGATGCCCGTTCTGATTACGATCAACGTTTACGTTCTGATCTTCGGTTTTTACAACAATTTCTGGCTGATCGAGCGTGAACTGTATTATTGACGCGAAACGAGATTTTGGCGGTGAAGATTAAATATTTATCGAACCCGATTTATATTTATACAGCGCAAACAGCGTTTTCCCGTCGTATATTTCGCCGCTTTCCGCCATTTCTAACGCTTTTTCTTTTTCTATCCACGAGAATGAAAGAAACTCGTCGTCGTCGAGATGAACGGTGCCGCGGTCGAACTCGTCGGCAAAATAAATATAAAGAATTTCGTCGGTATAGCCGGGGGAAACGGCAAAACGACCGATCAGCCGCAGATTTTTCGCGACAAGCCCGCACTCCTCTTCGAGTTCGCGAAGCGCGGTCGTTTCGGGCGGTTCGTTTTCGTCGCGCGTACCCGCGGGAATTTCCCAGATTTCCTCGCCCATCGGATGACGATATTGACGAACGAACGCAAAACGCCCGTCCTTTTCGGCAAGAATTGCGGCGCCGCCGCGATGCCTAACGACTTCGCGTCTGACTTTCGCGCCGTCGATTTCGAGTTCGTCGACGAAAAGATCGACGACCTTGCCTTTATATATTTCCTTTTTATTCGTCGTTTCAACCATACGATCGCACCCGAATTTCCGTATCTTGTTTTTTTATTTCGATATCGAAGTTATATCGAAGCAAAACTTCAACGTTTATCGAATCGGAAAAAACTGCCGTTTAAGGCTTGTCCGCGCCCCAAAATTACCCGATTATTCCGCAGAAGCGCAAAATTCTTCCGATATCGTCCACTCCGCTGTCGAGACGCTTGAAATTCTGAACGGCGTATTTATAACTTACGAAAGTCTGTCTGACCTGCTCTTTCGAGCCCTTGAAAAGACAATCCCTGAACGCGTCGAGAAGCATCAGCAGATCATGTTTTTCGCGCTCGCGAAGTTTTCCGTACATAATTTTCGCGCGTTCTTCGGTTACGAGCGACTGAATGTCCGCGTAACACGTGAGATAGTTTTTTCTTCCGCTTTCCGGATCCTCGTCGGCGCGGACGAAAACCGAACCGATTTCGGGATGATCGTCGTTCGAAATCGCTTCCGTTCCTTTTTCGAGCGCTTCGCGATCGGCTTTTTCGGCGTCGCTCGCGCAGATCATAAGTTCGGCGGTTTCGGTAACGGCGTGTTCGAACGGACGAAGGAAAAGCGTTCCGAAGTTTTTGTAACTTCTTTCGAGATTGTTGCTCTTGTAATTGTTGTTGAGAACGTCGAGAAGTTCGATCTCGCCTCGGTCGATCGCCGCGAGAAGGCGAAACCCGAAGGATATGAGAACCTTCTTGTCGCCCGTGGGATAAGGATCGCTCACCATCGAATAGTCCTGAATGAGCTGATCGAAATCGACGTCCTCCGAACAGAACGTGATGAGTTCGAAAAACAGCCTCGACGAAGTGAGGGCTTTCAGCACCGCGGTTATTCTCGACGCGCTGAGCAGATATGCGCATCCGATGAGATCGTCCATCTTTGAAGTAAAATTTTCAACCGAACGGCGACGAGTAACCATACCGAATCCCCTTTGATAATTTCGAACGAACGAAAAATCGGACGCCGCGCGTCGATCTTCCGATCGCCCTTTCTTTAATTTTATCACAAAGATTCGTTTTAATCAATTATTTCTCTGTTGTTTCTTGCGATAAAAATTCGCGTTTAAAAAGTTTTTTCAAAAATTATCCGATTAAACGGCTCCGGCATGGTTTTTCAG
>CAKQKN010000122.1 GCA_934249215.1 uncultured Clostridia bacterium | reverse complement strand
GCGAGAATCGTCGTGAAGCAAAGGGTAATCGAAAGCAGAAGAACAAGTAAAGTTTTGAAGTCAAACTTAATCGCTTTTTTCATTGTTACACCTTTTTAATGAAATTTGTTGCATGTTGCAGTTTTTTACACTTTTCTTATTATACATTATTAAAATGCATAAATCAATTTTTTTCGTGATAAAATTGAAAAAACATCGTTTCCAAGGCGTTTTTTTAGCTCGCTCGGGCGCTTTGCCGCACGCATAAAGTCGTATCGGGCGCGATTTCGGCGTTTTTTGCGGCTTAAGTGTTTTTTGCAGGGCGCATTAAAAACGCAAAACGGCAAACAATAAGACTTATGAAGAAAAAGGAATTCTGGATATCCTCGGGTTTCGGCGCGCTCATCGGGTTCATAAACGGCTTTTTCGGCGGCGGAGGCGGCATGATCGCCGTTCCCGTTCTCGAAAATTTTTTCGGGTTCGATCAGAAAAACTCTCACGCGACTTCGATCGCCGTCATCCTTCCGATAACGCTCGCAAGCGCGATAATTTACCTCGTCGGCGGAATAATCGACTGGGCGATCCTCGGCGTCTGTACGGCGGGCGTTTGCGGCGGCGGGCTTCTCGGCGCGATGCTTCTCAAAAAAACGCAGAACAAGACCGTCGGATACGTTTTCTGCGCGGTCATGCTCGTCGCCGGCATAAGAATGTTGTTCTAGTCGGTCGCGCATACGAGGGGATATGCGACGCGTATACATATGAAATTGATCGGAATTTTTATGACGGGGATTGCGGCGGGAGTTCTCGGCGGAATGGGAATGGGCGGCGGAACGCTTCTGATTCCCGCGCTGACGACGATATTCGGCGTCGATCAGAAACTTTCGCAGGCGATAAATTTGACTGCGTTCGTGCCGATGGCGGCGGTCGCGCTTTTCATCCACGCGAAAAACGGGCTCGTAAAAACAAAAGGAATGATTCCGCTCGCTTCGGCGTCATTCGTTTTTTCGGTCGGAGCAAGTTTTTTGGAAAAAATCGTGAAAGGAAGTTTCCAGAAAAAAGCGTTCGGAATTTTTCTCATCGTTCTCGCGCTGTGGCAAGTGCGGCAACTTCGAAAAGCGGGCAATAAGCCCGAAAACGGCGATTTGACGAAAGACGACGAACGATCGCCCGTTTACGCGAAAAACTCGCGAAAACGCAAAAAATCGCAAACGTAATATACAAGTTGCACAAACGGCGCAAAGCGGCATTAAGTTGCAAAATGAATTAAATATCACAGAATCCGAATGATTTTTTCGTTCATGACCATTTTTTTTGTTCTTAAACCGCGATATGCGTTTTTGAAACATTATGATTTATAAAAAGTGATAAAAAATTGCACAAAAAAACCGATAAAGTCTTTTCTTTTGCCGAAAAATATGTTATAATCAAATCAATCGATATAAATTGCAAATCGGGCGGTACCGAACGCATCGTTTTGCAGTACGATATAGGTAAATACAGCAAAAAACGGAGAGAATTATTTTGGAAAAGATCGGTATCATCGACCTCGGGTCGAATTCTGCGCGTCTCGTTATCGTGCAGATGCTCGGCGACGGACATTTCATCGTCGTCGATCAGTTAAAGGAGGGCGTCCGTCTCGGTAAAGATATGGAAAGAGACGGATTTTTGAAGGTTCAGCGCATTCAGGAAACCCTTAAAACGCTTAAAATGTTCCGTCGTCTGTGCGACGCTCACGGAATCGACAGAATCATAGCCGTGGCGACCGCTGCGGTCAGGCGCGCGAAGAATCAGCGCAGTTTTCTCGACGAAGTCGCGACTTCATGCGGAATCAAACTCAAAGTTTTGTCCGCCGAAGAGGAAGCAATGTACGTTTATCGCGGCGTCATCAACACGATGGACATTCCGAAGGGAGTAATCGTCGAAATCGGCGGCGGCTCGACCAAACTCGTTTATTACAACAGACGTAACCTTCTTCACTACGAAACGCTTCCGTTCGGCGCTGTAACGCTGACCGAGCTTTTTGCGGGCGACGGCTTGAAGCCCGAAGAACAGGCGGCGAAAGTCGAGGAATTCTTCACCGAACAGCTCAAAAAGATCGAATGGCTTTCCGAAGTAGACGAGGACGCGCAACTCATAGGCGTCGGCGGCTCGTGCAGAAGTCTTGCGCGGATCAGCAAGGCGATGAAGAAAAGCCCGTATACGATCGTTCACAACTATCACATTCCGACCGACGACTTCAACGTTATCTATAACACGATAAAGGGGCTCGATCTCGACAAGAAAAAGCGTCTTAAAGGCGTTTCGTCCAACAGAGCGGACATTTTGTCGAGCGCGCTCGCCGCGGTGAATTCCATCATCAGATACAAGAATTTCAACGAGATAGTGATCGGCGGTTGCGGTCTGCGTGAAGGCATCATGTTCAACTACGCGATGCCGATGACCATCGAAAAGCCCATAAGCGACGTTCTGACTTACAGTCTTAAAACGCTCATCAAATATTACAACTGCAACGAAAAGCACGTCGAACAGGTGATGAACATCTCCGTTCAACTCTTCAAACAGCTTCGCGTGCTTCACAAATTTCCCCGTCCGTATCTCCGCATCTTAAAGGTTGCGGCGTATCTCCACGATTCGGGGACGAGCATCAAATATTACGATTACCAGAAGCACAGCAGTTACATTATCCTCAACGCCGCGCTTTACGGAATATCGCACAGGGAAATCGTGCTTGCGTCGCAAGTCGTTGCCGTTCACAAAAACGACGATTTCGCGATTGCCGATCTCGTGAAGTATAAAGATTATATCGACGAAACCGACGTCGAAGTCATCAGAAAACTCGGAATCATTCTCCGTATCGCTGAAAGCCTCGACAGAAGCATGTCGTCGCTCGTCAACAACATAAACTGCGACGTTCTCGGCGATTCCGTCATCATGAAAACCGAGGTCGTCGGCGACGCCGCTCTCGAAATCAAGGACGCGATGAGCGCCGCTCCCGATTTCAAGCGCATATTCAAGAAAAATCTCGACATTCTTTGATTTTTGAAACGGCTATTTTAGGCTTCGGATTTAAAGGTGTAATTTAATAGTATTTAATCATTAAAACGGTTTATTTCTCATATATTAGCGTATGAGAAAAGAGCCGTTTTTTTTGTTTTTGTGCGTTTTTCTTACGGTTTGTTTTTCGCTCGTCTTTTTTCTTCCGAAATACGAAAATAAAAACGGGCCCGAGTCTTCGCGTGTATATCTCGAGCTTTGGCATGTGGACACGTTCGAGGGCGGAACGGGTTCGCGTTCGTCTTTTTTGAACGCTGTCGCCCGCGACTTCGAAAAGGTTTCGGGCGAAAAGATCGTTGTAACGGTAAAAAATCAGTCGGAAGAAAGCGTCGCAGAACTTATCGGGAAAGGAATCGTTCCGGACATGCTGTCATACGGCGTCGGGCTCGAACTCCCTTATTCGCTTCTTCGCAAGTGCGGCGAACCGCCTTATGAATATTCGCCGGTGTGGTGCGAGGGCGGCTACGTCGCGATTTACCGAAAAAACGAAAAGATAAACGAGATCGTGATCGCGGAGCAAAAGTACGCAGTCGCGGGACTCGCGCTCGGACTTTGTGAAAAAAGTCTGTCGGAAATCGTCGCTTCGGGCGCGGAAAAGACGGAAACGATAAAGATCGAGTCGTCAAAGGCGATATACGAGTTTTATAAATCAAAGGGCGCGCTTCTTGTCGGCACCCAGAGGGATATTTATCGGCTGGAGCGCAAAAACATGGATGTCGAATACGTTCCGCTCGGCGGGTATAACGATCTGTTTCAGTATGTGTCCGTCGTGTCCGCGACCGACGAAAAAGCGAAAGAATCCGTGAAATTTCTCGCCTATCTTCTGTCCGAAAAAGTGCAGAAGAAACTTGCGAAAATCGGCATGTTGTCGCATGCTTACGGCGCGGGCGGGAACGCGGACGAGCCGATCTGCATTCTCAAATCGTATTCCTATCGCTACGCCACTACGCCGCTTATCAAAAAAGACGATCTCGCGGAACTTAAAAAGATGGCGGCAAACGGGGCAAGCATGGATGAACTCGTTGCCAAAGGATACGTTTTCAAGGTGTGAAACGATAAGTTGAATCTTGTCGAATTTTATCGAATCGTGCAAAAACGAGAAATTATCGACGGAGCCAAAGAGGAAATCATCGTTAAAATAATTGATAATAACGGAGAGATAGTGTAAAATAGGAGTCAAAGATGAGCGTTGAAGCGTATATCCGGATGCTTGAAAATCGCGGTATCGATTATCGGGCGGATTTCGATTTGTCCGCAATATGTTCTTACGGGACGGGCGGCAAGGCGAAAGTGGTCGTTTTCCCGAAAAGCGCGGAGGAACTTAAAGGAGCACTCGGCGAAATCGATTATGAGATCGTCGGCTCGGGAACCAACGTTTTGTTTTCCGATTACGGCTATGACGGCGCGATTATCGTCACGACGAACATGAAAAAAATCGAATGTAACGGTCTGTCTGTCGTTGCGGAGTGCGGAGCACTTTTGTCGTCCGTGCGCGAAACGGCGGCGCTTAATTCGCTCGGCGGGCTGGAGTTCACCGAGGGCATCCCCGCGACTGTCGGGGGTGCGGTCTGTATGAATGCCGGTTGTTTTTCCAAGTGCGTCGGCGACTACGTTTCCTACGTGGTCACGGGAAGCGGCGTAATCAGCGGCGCGGACTGCGGTTTCGATTACAGGTCGAGCGTTTTTTTGAAAGAAAATCCGAACGGCGGAGATAAAGGCGATAAAATCGGGTGCGGAACTTGCGGAGCTGTAAACGGCGTTTGCGTCGAATCGGCGAGTACCGATTGCAACGAGCAAGACGGCGGCACTTGCAAACAAGCCACGGATTACGCGGATAAAGCAAGAAAAGTGATCGCGGCGGTCTGCTTTATTCTGAAGCCGAGCGAACCCGACGTTATCGACGCCAAACGCGAACGGTTCAGAAAACTTCGCAAAAACGCCCAACCGCACGGAAAGAGTTGCGGTTCGGTCTTTTTAAACGACGGATACTTTGCAGGCAAGGTTATCGACTCGGCCGGGCTTAAGGGCGCGTCGATCGGCGGCGCGCACGTTTCCGAAAAGCACGCGAATTTCATTCTTGCCGAAAGCGGGGCGCGGTCGGAGGACGTTTATCGGCTTATCGGCTACGTCAAAAAGCGTGTTTACGAAACGCAAGGAGTTTCTCTCAAAGAAGAGGTTCGCTTCATAGGTAAATTTGATGATTGATTTTGATTTTCACACGCACACCGTTTACAGCCACGGAAGCGGAACGGTTGCGGATAATGCGAAAGCGGCGAAAGAAAAAGGGCTTTCGGGGATCGGCATAACCGACCACGGGTTCAATCACCCGGCGTATGGCATGCGACGGAAAAAACTTCCCGCAATGCGTGCCGATTGCACGGCGGCGCGAAAGGAATTCGGCGTCGAAGTGCTTCTCGGCGTCGAAGCGAACATAATCGGAACGGACGGCGGAACGGACGTTCGCCCGTCGGACTATCCTTCGCTCGATTTGTTCCTTGCCGGCGTTCACAGGTTCGTCGTACTCGACCGCTTTTCCGACTATTTCGGTTATTTTGCGGCTAACTTTTTCACTTCCGTTTTCAAGGGCAAGCCGTCCGACGCGCTCGTTCGTCGCACGACGAAAGCGTATATAAACGCGATAAAAAACAATCCGATCGACGTTCTTACCCACCTTAATTATTGCTGTTTTGCCGACTCGCTCGAGGTGGCGAAATGCCTTGCCGATTACGGAACGTATCTCGAAATAAACACGAAAAAAGTTCATCTTTCGGACGAAGAATGGCAGAATATCGCGGACAAGACCTCCGTTCGCTTCGTGATCGATTCGGACGCGCACTCGCCCGATCGTGTGGGAGATACCAAGCTTGCGGACGAGCTTCTTTCGCGGGTGAGCATTCCTTCGGGCAGAATCGATAATATCGACGGAAGAAAGCCCGAGCTTCGCTTCGCACGATTCAAGAAAGAACGGTTATAGGAAAGGTTATGACTTTTACGGAAAAAACGAAAAAAGAACTTTGCCGGAAAAAACGCAAAAACTGTTGCGAAAAAGCCGTGTTTTACGCTTTCGTGCGGACGGCCGGGAGCATAGTGACGAGCGGAAACGAAATCGGGCTGAGTTTTGACGGGCAGAGCGACTGCCTTGAATATTTTGCGGCGATTGCGGAGCGGCTGTACCTCGTTAAACCGATCTTTTCGGTCAGCCCAAAAGGCGCGATTTCAAACTTCACCGTAATGGGTGGCGGCAGCGTTGCGATGCTCGTCGATCTCGGAATACTCGCCGAGGATGAAAACGGGCTGAAACTTTCGCTCGATCCCGACCTTAAACTCACCGAAAAAGACTGTTGCAAAAGGGCGTATCTCGCAGGTGCGTTTATGGGCGGCGGGAGCGTCACCATTCCGTCCGACAAAAAGAAAAGCACGGGCTATCATCTGGAGTTCGTGTTTTCGATGTACGGCGCCGCGGAATATGCGGAGGACGTTCTCGCGTCGTGCGGATTTTTACCTAAAGTTATAAAACGCAAAGAAAATTGGGTAATATATTTTAAACAAAGCGAAGAGATAAAAAACGTTCTCGCGTATATGGGCGCAAGCAAAAGCGTGCTCGATCTTTCGGAAATCATGATCGAAAGAGAAATGAGCAACCAGACCAACCGCGAAACGAATTGTTTTCTGCACAACACCGATAAAACGGTGATCGCAAGCGTCAAACAGCGCTCGGCGATCGATCTCATTTCCGAGTCGGTGGGGCTTGACGCCTTGCCTGAAGATCTCCGAGTAACGGCGAAAACTCGGGCGGAAAATCCGACCGCAAGTCTTAACGAACTCGCCGAAATTCTCGGCGTCAGCAAAAGCTGTCTTAACCACAGATTGAGAAAACTCGTTTCAATAGCGGACAATCTGAAATAGACCGAATTTTTGCAAAACGCGCGCTATAGGTCGGTTAACCGAGTGTTTTATTCGGTTGACCGATTTTTTAATTCTCGGCACGACAAAGTGCAAAAGAAAAACCGCAAACTCTCGATAATCGACTTATATACCGACATTTTTCGGCGATCGACGAGATTTTGCGGTTTTTGTTTACGGATTAAAAAAGAGGAGATAAGGGACGCGTAAACCGAAATAATCGACTTATAGCGTGGTTTTTACCTGTCATTTTGTCATATTAGTTATCGAGAACGCCGAGATAGGCGAGGATAAGCGAAACGGTGTTTAAAATTCCGTCGATATGCGTGCGTTCCATTCCGTGCGAAGCGTGAACGCCCGTTCCGACGAGCGCGCCCGGAACGTCGTGTCCCGCCTGCCACATGGCGTCCACGTCCGAACCGTAATAGGGGTAAATATCCACGGCGTAGGACAGATTAAATTTTTGCGCGAGGGCAATGAGTTCGTTCGTGAAATCGTAGTCGTAAGGTCCGTGCGAATCTTTCGCGCAGATGCTCACTTGCTTTTCGGTGCAGTTGAGATCTTTGCCGATACAGCCCATGTCAACCCCGAGCATTTTGATTATTCCGTCCGGGATATAGCTTGCGCCGTGCCCGAATTCCTCGTACATGGAGATAAGCATTTTTACCGTGTGGGCGGGGGTGATCGAATAATCTTTTATAATTTTCAAAACGGTGAAAAACGCCGCGACGCTTGCTTTGTCGTCGATGAAACGCGTTTTCATATATCCCGAATCGGTCACGGTGAACTTGGTGTCGAGCGCGATATAATCTCCCGAATTTATGCCGAGTTTTTTGAAATCGTCGGGGCAGTTTACGTCCTCGTCGAGCCGCACGTACATGTTTTCTTCCGTATGTGCGATCGTGTCGCTGTCGGTGTAAACGTGTTTGGACGGGCTTACCGACAAAAACGTTCCGGTATATTTTTTACCCGATCTGGTAATAACCGTACAATACTCTCCGTCATAGGTCGAAAGCACGGGACCGCCTATTCTCGTGAACATGATCCTGTTGCCCGAAAACGAGCGGACCATCGCGCCGAGCGTGTCTGCGTGCGCGCACAAACCGAGCGCTTCTTCCTTTTGCCCTTTCACCGTCAGCAAAAAACAGCCTTTGTTCGTGCGTGTAAATTCCGCGCCGACTTCGTCCGCAAGTTCGCGAATGACGTCTGCGATTTCCGTGTAATAGCCGGTCGGGCTTGGAGTATTGAATATTTTTCTTGCCACTTCGAAATAATATTTTTCGTATTTTTTTACGTCGATCATAATAACCTCGCTGAAATTTTTACCGAAAGATTGCTACCGTTTTGCCGCAAGTAAGCGGTTGCGTTCTACGGACAATCATTATACTCCGACTTTTCTTCATCGTCAAGCGTTTCGTGCCCGCGCTCGGGCGTAGCCTTTCCGTTTTCGCCGGCGGACGACGGAAATCGTGCGAGGGGCAAATTCAAGGCGCTGAAAGGCGCTGAACCGGGTCAATTTGAAATATTTGAAAAATATTTTTGTAAAAAACGAAAACGGCTTAAATCGGCTTGATTTTTTTATAATTTGTGGTAAAATTGTATCGTGAGGTTAGAATGGACAAGACGATTGAAGCACTCAGACGAATCAGGAAAGAAAAAGGACTGACGCTGAAAGAAGTAACTGAACTGACGGGGATTTCCTCGGGCACGATAAACAAGATTTTTTCGGGCGGCATAAAGAGCATAAAAACGCAGACTGCGGAAAAGATAGCGAAAGCTTTGGGCGTCGATCCGGCTCGGCTCGGAGCGGAGGAAGAAGAACCGCAAACCGAGCGTCGCGCCGAAAACTACGGCTTCGTTAAATGCGCTGCCGTTACGAACGAGATAAAAGTGGGCGACGTCGATTTCAACGTCGCTTCGACGATAGAACTGATAAACGCGGCGTATAAAAAGGGAATCACGCTCGTCGTTTTCCCCGAACTTTCGATCACGGGTTATACCTTGGGCGACCTCGTTTACCAGCCCGCGCTACTCGCTGCGGCCGAAGTCGGGCTCAAAAAAATCATCCGCGCCGTTGCGGACAAGAACATGCTCGTATTCGTCGGGCTGCCCGTAAAGGTTGACGGACGGATTTACAACTGCGCCGCGGCAACCGCGAACGGAAAACTTCTCGGCGTGATCGCAAAACGCAATCTGCCGAATTACAACGAATTTTACGAAAAGAGATATTTCACACCCGCGCCTGACGTTACCCGTTACGTAAACTTTTGCGGGTTCGACGTTCCGTTCGGGTTCAGGATTTTGTTCGAAAATTCTCTCTTGCCGGACGAAAAAGTCGCTTGCGAGATATGCGAGGACGTATGGGTGCCCGACTCGCCGTCGGTTTCCCACGCGCTTGCGGGGGCGAACATCGTCGTCAATCTTTCGGCGAGCAACGAATCGGCTGGCAAGGAAAACTATCGGCGCGACATGGTTTCGATGCAGTCGTCGAAATGCCTTTGCGGATATATTTATTGTTCGAGCGGTTTCGGCGAGAGCACGACCGACGTTGTGTTCGGCGGTCATGACATAATCTACGAAGCGGGAAGAAAACTCGGCGAAAGTATGCCGTTCGGCGAAGGTTTTGCCGTCGGCGACGTGGACTGTTCGTTCCTTAATTTCGAACGTTCCAAAAAATTCACCCGTCCGTTCGACGCGGAAGGGTATACCGTCGTGAAGTTCGGAACTTCGCCCGCGGGCTTCAGGCTCGAAAGAAAATATTCGCGCACGCCCTTCGTTCCCGAAACGGAATCGCGGCTTGCCGAACGTTGCACGGACGTAATCGAAATTCAGGCGCACGGACTGCTCAAAAGGATTCGGACCGTACAACCGAAAAAACTCGTGCTCGGCGTATCCGGCGGGCTCGACAGCACTCTTGCGATGCTCGTATGCGTGCGGGCGCTCGCTCTCGCGAAAAGATCGCCCAAAGATCTCGTCTGCATCACGATGCCGTGTTTCGGCACGTCCGAGCGCACTTATAAAAACGCGCTTGCGCTTTCGGAAGCGTTCGGAAGCACTCTTCTCGAAATCGATATCACGGACAGCGTGAAAGAGCATTTCAAAACGATAGGGCACGACGGAGTGACCGCCGATCTTTCGTTCGAAAACGCACAGGCGCGCGAGCGCACGCAAGTTCTTATGGATTACGCGTGCATGGTCGGCGGATTCGTCGTCGGAACGGGCGACATGTCCGAAGCCGCGCTCGGCTGGTCTACGTATAACGGCGACCATATGTCCATGTATAACGTAAACGGCGGCGTGCCCAAAACGCTCGTCAAGGCGATGGTTCTTTTCGAAGCGAAAAAGGCGGGCGGAAAAGTCAAAGCGATTCTCGAAGATATCGCCGCGACGCCGATAAGCCCCGAACTTACCCCGTCGGTAGGCGGCAAGATCGCCCAGTCCACCGAAGCGATCGTCGGACCTTACGTTCTGCACGATTTCTTCCTCTATTATTCGATAAAACACGGATTTGCTCCGTCAAAAGTATACTATCTCGCAAAACACGTTTTCGGCGGCGAGTTCGACAGCGAAAAGATCGCCAAAACGCTCGAAACGTTCATAAAACGTTTCTTCGCTTCGCAATATAAGCGTTCTTGCGTACCGGACGGCGTAAAAACCGGCTCGCTGTGTCTTTCCCCGCGAGGGGATTGGCGTATGCCGAGCGACGCGAGCCGCAATCTCTGGCTTGCCGACCTCGAAAGGGCGGTTGCCGCGGACAAAGAAAAAAGCGGCGATCTGTAAAAGCCGTTTTCACTAACTGCGAAAAAAAGACGCGATAAAAAGACGAGATAAATTGCCGACGATACGTCCGTTTCGGCGTTTCTGTCGTCGCCGGGTTTGCTCGTTTCCCGGCTTGCAAAAGTTCAGGGCTCTTCGGCTCCGCAAGGCAATAAGCGAAGCATTCTGCAACACGATAAGCAACGCGATAATTTGCTCCAAAACTCGATAATCGACTTATATACACGCTTTTCCACGGTCGTATTTAACAAAAAAGCTGTCGCAAAAAGCGACAGCCTCGTGGAGAATTAGTTTGTACTTACGAAAAGCGGATTTGTCTGCTCGATCGGATCCCGTCGTTCGGGACGATCATTCGCCATCCTTTTCAACGACGATCACCGCCGTTTTCGAAAAACGTTTTACCGAAGCGAACGCTTTTTCGCACTGTTCGCGGGAAGAATAGCCTTCTCCGACGCAAAGGAGCCTGTTTGCTCCGCTGAAAATTTTGAAAACGAAATTTCCGTTCTTGTCGAGATTTATCGCATAGTTGTCGTTTTCTATATTTTTCTTTAACGTATCGATTCCGCTCTTAATTCCGCTGAGCGAAGAATAGCTTTCGGTCGCAAGCATTTTTTCGCCGTTGGACGCTTTCAGATAGGCGGTCATCCGACCGTCGGGCTCGGTAACGATAACCCATTTGCCGCTGTATTTGCGCGCCGCGCTTTCGGCTTCGTCGTCCGCAGGCTTCTGTTCGGTTTTACGTTCGTTCCTCCGCTCCGATTGTTTGCGTTCGGTTTCCCGATTTTTCGCTTCGTTCTCTGCTTTTTTTGCGGGCTTTTCGGCGGACTTGTCCGCAGATTTTTCCGCGATTTTCGCAGTCGGCTTCTCTTCGATTTTCTCTGCGGGCTTATCCGTGAGTTTCTCGTCGGTTGCCGAACTTTCGGCGCCTGAAGATTTAGTCGCGTTGTCCGTGCGGAACGCTCCGACGGGCAGCGTGGACTTTGCGGTAAGCGTTACTTCGGGCTTTCTGTCGGCGGTTTTTGCCGATTCGCTTTCCGGGGATGCGCTCGATTCCGATTCGGAAATCTTCTTTTCGCATTCCTTGAGCGTTTTCTCGTCGACGAGATTTTCGGGGATCGGCTTTTCGTCGATAATCGGCGCGTTTTCGATTTCTTCCGACTGCCGTTTCTTCCGCTTATAGGCGAAAACGATGATGGCGACCGCTATCACGAGAACGACGATCGCGACCGACAAAACGATCATATACGTTTTGTTTTGCGGGTCGGACATATAATCTGCAAGCATTGACATTTACAGATGACCTCTCTTGAACTTTTTTACGCATTTTAATACAAAAAAGAGATTATGTCAATAAAAAAGTCGATTGTGGTCGTTTTTTGAAACAAAATGTACTTTTTTCTGACAAAATTCGACCAAAAAAACAGCGTCCGTTGCCCCCACGGCACAAAAATAAAG
>CAKQKN010000121.1 GCA_934249215.1 uncultured Clostridia bacterium | reverse complement strand
GCGGAAGCGATTTCTTCACTATGTGGAACTTCGTGAGCAAAATTCTCGGCGACGAGAAAGCGGACACGATCGACGTTTACGAAGCGCTCGATATGTTCTTGCCCGGCATTTTCGCTTACAGATCGGTGCTAAACGGCGGAATTTCGATGGATATTCCCGATCTTCGCGACGAGAAACAGCGCGAACTTTACCGCAACGACTTCGCCTGCACCGACCCGAAAGTCGCGGGCGATCAACTTCAGCCGTGCTACTCGAAAGGCAACCCCGTCATTCCCGATGAAGTGTACGAAGCGGTGAGAGCCGAATATGAACGCAGACACCTAAAATAAAGCGGCTTAACCCGCACGTTTATAAAAAAGCCGCCGCATAAAGCGACAGCTTTTTTGTTAAGTTTGTACCAAAAAGTCGGGCAATAGGTCGATTATCCGCACGTTTATCTTCATCGTCGGCCCGAACCTGCTTTCTTGGCGCCGAGAATTTTGCTTCCGTTCGTTATTCGGCGACGAGTTCGAACGGATACGCGACGACGTCGGTCGCGTTGTGATTGAGATAAAAGAGCGGACGGTTTCCGATTACGTTCTCGTCGAGTTTTTCATCGTCCGAAAAAACCGCGACGTAATGATTGCCGAAAATCTTTCCGTCATGTTTCAACTGTATCGGTTCGCTCCAGTTAAGGATATCACTTTTCGACGTATAGAAAAGGGCTGTGTCGGTAAACGCTTCGGCAACATCTTTTCTGTTTCTCTCGATCTTCACGCCCGAAAGAAGATAAAATCCTTCTTTTTCCATATACACGATGCGCGCATGCCAGACGTTTTTAAGAATCGGCGATTCCTTTCCGAGATTTCCCGCGGTCGAAAAACTGCCGTTAAAATATTTCACAAAGTCGCCTATAAGCCCGTTATCGAGCATTTCGGCGCGCGCGATGTAAAGATCGCACGAAATCCATTCGTCCTTTTCAGAGTCGTAATCGAGAAGATTATAAAGAATGTAAAGATACTTTTCCTTTCTGTCGACGAAGAGCGAAAAATCGCCCGCGCCGAGGCAGGTTATTCCCTTTTTCTGCCCGACGACGTTCACTCCGTCGGGGTTATAATATTCGCTGAAACAGACCGCGCGGGAGGTAATCACCCAGCGGTCGAAATCCCACGTTCTGCCCTCGTCGTCGGAATGCATAAGCCCGATATGTCTGAAATCGGGTTCGCCGTCGCCCTTGCCCTTTATGACGTAGCCGGTGCCTTTCGCCGCCCAGCCCGTTTCGTTGTGGAAAAAGCAGAAAAATCTGTGAGTTACGGGGCAGATATACAAGCCCATCGGCCAGATCGAGCCGCGCGGAAGAACGCCCTCGGGATAGCGGACGCAATTAAACGCCTCGCCCGCCTTACCCGTCGAAAAGTTCGTCTTTATCGGGTAAAGTTCTTTAAGATCGCTCATCTTGCTTCCGCAAAACACGCCTATATGCCCGACGTGCGTATGCCCGCTCATCGCCCACAGTTTTCCGTCCTTATCGCGAAAAACGGGGGTGGTTCCGTCCTGATAAATGCCCTTTTCCGTGTCGAAAACGGTCTTTTCCGGCTCGCCTATTCTGATTTTATAGTTTTTTAAAAGATTAGTTTCCATGGCTTTTTAAGGATTTAGTTCCTTGGCAAAATAAATTTATCGCGCTTTCATGCATTCCGCACGAAAGCGCGATATTTTGTTCTTCAAAACTTGTTAGTCAACGTAAATTCCGAAAATTTCGAACGAATCGGGAGTTCCGTTATAGAAATGCATGTGGAAACCGCCGATTGCCGCGTCTGCAGCGCCCGTGTAGTCAGCGTTCGCCGTCAGACTGATTTCGACGAACGAATACCCCTCTGCGAAAGCGGGTTCGGCTTTAAATTTAACGGACACATCGGGAGTGTTTACGATATCTCCCCAACCGGTTTTACCGTCGATCGCAAATCTGAGCATTGCAACGGTAGCCGAACTCGACTTGACGATCATATAGATTTTCGTCGTATTTACCGCAGTTTTCAGTTCGATATTGGTTTTGTTTGCATGAATAACGCCGTTTTCGTCCTTGGTCGCGTTTGCG
>CAKQKN010000120.1 GCA_934249215.1 uncultured Clostridia bacterium | reverse complement strand
CTCCCCGACGGCAAGCTTCAGATGCTTCTGACTCTCAAAGAAGAAGCGGAACTTCTGATTGTAATAAACGCTTGCGACATAGCAAACAACAAAGTTCGCCACGATCTCGGGATTTCATACGATCAGGACGTCCTGCGCCTTATCGACGCGTTCAGAACGGTCGAACTTTTCGTCGGAAGCGTCGTCGTAACGCAATATGCGGGACAACCCGAAGCCGATACCTTCATCAAACTTCTCAAAAAACTCGGCGTCAAAGTTTATAAGCATTACAATATAAAAGGCTACCCGTCGGACGTCGAATATATCGTGAGCGATCAGGGTTTCGGCAAGAACGATTACGTCGAAACGCAAAGAAAACTCGTCATCGTAACCGCCCCCGGTCCCGGAAGCGGCAAAATGGCAACGTGCCTTAGCCAGTTATATCACGAAAACAAGCGCGGAGTGAAAGCGGGATATGCAAAATTCGAAACGTTCCCCGTGTGGAATCTTCCCTTAAAGCACCCCGTAAACGTCGCGTACGAAGCGGCAACCGCAGATCTTAACGACGTGAATATGATAGACCCCTTCCACCTCGAAGCGTATTCGGTCGCGGCGGTCAACTATAATCGCGACGTCGAAGTATTTCCCGTTCTCGACGCCATGTTTAAAAAAATTCACGGGAGTTCCCCCTATAAATCCCCCACGGACATGGGCGTAAATATGGCGGGTTATTGCATAATCGACGATGAAGTCTGCAGGCACGCCGCCGAACAGGAAATTCTCCGTCGTTATTACCATGCAAAATGCCGCGCGTTACAATACGGAACGGACAACAGCTCGGAAATATTCAAAATCGAACTGCTTCTTAAGCAAACGGGAATCGGCGAAGAAAGCCGCCCGGTCATTGCTGCGGCGCTGAAAAAAGCCGAATCGACAAACGGCCCCGCCTGCGCGATCGAACTTTCGGACGGCAAGATAATCACGGGAAAAACCTCTTCTCTTCTCGGCGCATCGTCCGCAATGATGCTCAATTGCCTTAAATATCTCGCCGGGATTCCCGACGAAAAACCGATTATCTCGCCGAACGTTATCGAACCCGTTCAGAATCTCAAAACTCGCTTTTTAGGCAATTCCAACCCGCGTTTACACACGGACGAATTGCTCGTCGCGTTGTCAATTTGCGCCGTTACTTCGAAAGATGCCGAAAACGCACTCAAACAACTGCCAAAACTCCGCGACTGCGAAATGCACTCGTCGGTTATCCTCGCAAACGTAGATATGAACACCTTATCCCGCCTCGGAATAAGGCTCACATGCGAACCGAAATATCAGTCGAAAAAACTTTATCACAAAAAAGGTTAATACTCAAAAAGAAGTATATAAAAAAGTTGGAGCGTCCTTGCTTCAACTTTTTATTTTACATGCTTTTGCCGGCATAATTCCTTTATTTATCCGATTTATAATCGCGGATCGTTTTCTCGAACATCTCTTCCATTTTCATCATGCACGAATTATGATCGAAGTCCGATTCCGCCATTTTTATATAACGTTTGGAATACTCTTCCCTGATTTCCGGATTATCGAGCCAAAAGTCGATTTTCTCGGCAAGATTCTGCGGATTATTGCACTCGAACAAACTTTTGTCGTCGATCGCGTAAAAACGCGTCGCGCACTTGGGCGAATCGCTTATTACGGGAACGATTCCGCAGCTAATCGCTTCAAGACAGCCTATCCCTTCGGCTTCATACTCCGCCGCGTGAACGTATAACGTCGCCATATTCAGTCTTTCCACGAGTTCCTGCCGCGAATAAAACCCGAAAACAGGCTTTAAAGGCAACTTCGCGGAATACTTTTCAAGTTCGTCTTTAATGGGTCCGTTGCCCGCAAAAACGAGCTGTATTTTGTCCTTGTATTTTGAAAGCTCAACCGCGTCGATGAGCGTTTTATGCGACTTTTCGTAAGAATATCTTCCCGTATAATGAATATAAATTACGTCCTCGGAAAGACTCTTTCGGACTTCCGGCATCGGCTTAAATATCTCGTTTACGCCGTTGGAAATAACGCATCCGACGGTTTTGCCGTACATTTCCTCGTAAACCGAACGAACGTATTGACTTACGTAATGAATACAGTCTACGGCTTTATAAAAACGATGAAAATGTGCGTAAGTAATCTTGTTTACGAGCGGAACGCGGTCCATTTTCAGATGAACGGAGAAGTTTTCCGCAAGCTGATGAAAGCCGGCACACACGGGAATGCCGTACTCTTTAGCAATTTTAACTGCGGCAAAGCCAAGCGAAAACGGCAACATAACGTGCACTATATCCACGTTTGCGATCGCATTCCGCACGACCATTTCAACGGGCTTTGCCAGCGTGATTCCGTTCTTTTCGAGATAATCGTCGAAAGGTCCGAAACTTCTGCTCGGCACGACGAAATAACCGTCCTGCCCGAGTTTGCTTTCGTCGGCGCATAAAACGCGCACGTTGTGATTTCTCGATTTCAAAAATCTTATAAGATTCATTGCAGCTATAGTGACGCCGTTATTTTCCAACCCAAGAACGTCGCATACCACCGTAATGTTCATACTTTATTCTGTTTCCTTATTTTTACAAATTTATATCGATATAATCAAACTAAATCATCTTACGACCGATCGGAATCGGCACGGTTATTTCTTGCGATTGAGGAACTTGCGAACGAAGAAAGGCAAATCCTTTTTCTCTTTTTCCGCTTCCTGAAGATCGTCGAAATCGTCGTCGGGCGCGTCGGAACGCATACGCATGTCGTCATCGGCGGGAGCAGACGATCTTTCCTCCGCCTCGAGCCGTCTGCGCTCTTCAGCGCGTCTTGCGGTTTCTTCCGCCATGCGCGCTTCATATTCGGCGGCTTTCGCTGCCTCTGCGGACGCTCTTTCTCTTTCGCGGTTTTCGGAAGCCAGTCTGTTCACCTTTTCCGCGATATTCATTCTGCTCTGTGCGCTCGACTGCGCATCCTTATTGCTGAATCCCGTCGCAATAATCGTTATGACGACTTCCTCGTTGAGTTCCTCGTTCACGTTTGCGCCGAAAATAATGTTCGCCGAATCGTCGATTACGTTCTGAACAAGGCGCGCGCCTTCGTTGATCTGCCCGATCGTAAGGTCTTTGCCGCCCGTAATATTGATAATTACGCCGGTCGCGCCTTCGATGGTCGTTTCGAGCATGGGGCTCGACACAGCCTGACGCACTGCTTCGACGATTCTGTTTTCGCCTTTCGATCTGCCGATACCCATATGCGCAAGTCCCTGATTGCTCAAAATCGTGCGCACGTCTGCAAAATCGAGATTTATAAGCGCGGGCGTCGAAATAAGATCGGATATGCCGCATACGCCCTGTCTTAAACTGTCGTCGGCATAGGAAAACGCAGTAAGGAACGGCGTATCCGTCGGCAACGCTTCGAGAATTTTGTCGTTAGGAATGATAATTATCGTATCGACGTACTTCGAAAGATTCGCAATGCCTTTAACCGCATTTTCGGAGCGTTTCTTCCCTTCGAAGGAGAACGGTTTTGTCACGCACGCAACGGTAAGGCAACCTTTCTCTTTCGCCATTTTCGCAATCACCGGAGCGGCGCCCGTTCCGGTTCCGCCGCCCATACCCGCGGCAATGAACAAAAGATCGACGTTTTCGCAGATCGCGGCAAGTTCTTCCTTGCTTTCCTCTGCAGCAGCTTCGCCGAGTTCGGGTTGCGATCCGGCTCCCAATCCTTTCGTGAGTTCTTCGCCGATCTGAATTCTGTTTTCAATGGGCACGCGCGAAAGCATGAGCGCCTGCTTATCGGTATTGACCGAATAAAACTCCGCGCTCGTAATTCCGCTTTCTATCATTCTGTTGACGGCATTGTTTCCGCCGCCGCCGACGCCTACCACCTTAATTTTCGCGACTCTGAGATCGCCGTTGTCTTCAAACATTTTTAACCTCCGTAAAATATCGTCGTTTCTTCGCAGACGACTCGGTATCAATCGCCGCTTTATTTGACAAAAATTAAATTTGATACGTTCTTTGCTTATTTCGTTATAGTTGAAACTTTTCCTTATAAAACGCCGTCCGCCTTTTTCAACGCGCGGTCGAGAAGAGAAAGACACGCCGCCTTATCCGGCAGATTCAGCGACGGAACTGCGGGAACGGCAACGTAAACGCCGGTTCCGAGCCGCGACGAAAGCAACTCTTTTGCCCCTCGCATATAACTTATACCGCCGCCGGTTAAGGCAAACGGAACGTTGCGATCGGGTTCGATTTTCCAATCCGACAGAATGCTCGAAATCCGCCCCGCAAGCTCGTCAATGCAAGCGCGCACCGCAAGATTCGTTTTTTCGACGGGCACCGTTTCATAATCGTCGTTAAGATTGACCGTATATTTCCCGTTCACGGACAAATCGAGCCCGAGATTTACTATGCGTTTAAGCTTTTCTGCAAACTCGAAATCTATTCCGAGCGCATCGATCAGCTCGGCGGTTATATACCCGCCGCCGTAAGAAAACGCCTTCTGGAACAAAACGCCGCGCCCGTACGCCACGCATACGTTGGTCGTGAGATACCCGCAATCGATAAGGACGCGCGGATACTCTTTTTGCTCTTCCGAAAAAAGATAATCGCATTCGCCGAGAGATTCCGAAACGAAATGCACGTTTTTCACGTCGGCGGTGCGACAAGTGTTTTTGATTATGTACCCGAAATCTTTCGTGCAGAGAAGATAAGACAAATACCCCGTCAGTTTGTACGTCCTTATCCCTTCCGGATGAAGCACCCGACGGCTGTCGTCAAGCTCGAAATATATCGCGGAAACGTCGGTGATGAAATAGTCCGAATCTTTGCCGAGTTCGAACGCGGTATAGAGTTCTCGAACCTCTTTTTCTCTTATCCGACGCTTGCCGTTAAAAGCCAGAGTATGCTTTTTCGTCCTTACCGTCGAAAATTCACCCGGCACGCCGACGTAAAGATCGGTTATCCGCGCGCGCGAATTCTTCGTCGTTTCTTCGATCACCGAAAGAATAGCCTGCGACACGGAATTTTTCGAAAAAAACTTACCGCAGTCGAAACCGTCGTACTCGCTTTCCGCAATACTTTTTATGATGAACGTGCCGTTTACGCCCCGTTGAGCGATAACGCACGTTACCTTTTGAGAACCGATTTCAAGCACGGCAACCGATTTGTTGAACATTGCATCCTCCTGCGTATGAGCCAAAAAACGGATTTCGGATTTTTAAAACGAAAACCGCAAAAGTGCGCCGAGCCGATCCCGACTCACGAAAAAAATCGTCAATATACGTCCCAATCTTCGGGCATTGCGGAGCTGCGAGTGTAAGTACACTCGATCACTTTGTCGTTTTTGGCTACGTGTATATAGTTGCCGATACGATCACTTTCGCTCAATTTTTCATAAAAATCAAGCGCGGAAACGACTTTATCCGTAAGTTCGGCGTCCGCATACATAATTTCGACCGCGACGCCTTCGACCGTTTTCAATGCGATTCTATAGTTTCCTTCGTCCGGCGTAGCGATAAATATTATATCCGTAATATTGTTTTTTCTGTCGCCGAGCGCATTGTAACACTCGGTCAGAAGCTCGTTGAAACCGTATGAAAAAGCAACGGTTTTTTTAAGTTCGAAAGAGGGTTTTTCCGACTTGAGCTTGTCCACGAAAGCAACACGGATAAGTCCGCGCGACTTCGGTTCGGTAAACGTTTTCTCGACGACGAAAAACTCCTCGTCGAAACAATAGTATTCGCTCACCCCGTTCTCTTTCGTTTCGTAATAAAACAAATCCGTTCTCTCGCAGAGCGAAACCGCTATCTCGCACGGATAGATTTTTTTGACTTCCGTAACCTTAAGATATCTGTTCTCCGTTATTTCCTCGGCAATTTTTTTCTCGTCTACGGAGAATATGAGTTTCCCTTTATATTTGTCGAGAATACTCGCAACCTCTTCCGCATTGCTTTCGTTAACGACCGAGTAAGAAACGGATATATCGCGAACGGTAAACAAAACTTTCAGACAAACAAAAGAAACGGCAACGAACACGAAACAAGTAAGAAAAATAACAAGATATTTATTCTTCATCGTTCCTCCTTCGTTGCTTGCCTTGCGTCGGGCTTGCCACACGTTTTAATTTATATATAATTTTAAGCTTATTATATAGTCATCCTTGCAAATTGTCAACCGTTTGTTTCGATATTTGAAGCGGAATTTTCATAAATCTCGCCGTATAGGCTGATTATCGCGGTTTTCGATCGAAATTTCTTCATTCACGTCACCGCTATGCTTCGCGAACCGTACCGCCGAGCAATCCGATTTTTTTACAGAACTCATGATACCCACGCTTAATTTTGTCCGTTCCCGAAACAATCGATTCTCCGTCCGCGGAAAGCGCCGCAATACAGAGTGCCGCACCGCCGCGAAGATCGCCCGCCTCGACAACCGCAGAGTGAAGCCTCGGAACGCCTCGAACGCGCACGGCAGAATAGCGACCGTCGATTATCGCGCCGAATTTTTCTAACATATCCGCATAACAAAACCGATTCGGAAAAACTTTATCCTCTATCCTGCTTTCACCTCGACAAATCGTCAAAGCTGCGCAGAGTTGCGGCTGTAAATCCGTCGGAAATTTCGGAAAAACGTCGGCGCAAGCGCTTACGGGAAGCGGACGTTCGTCCGCCGAAATAACGATCTTGCCGTTGAAAAAGTACGTTTTCGCACCGCAACGACGAAGAACCTCGAATACCGCGTTAAGATTTTCGGGGCAATCGTAACCGACCTCTATCTCGCCTCCGCACGCAAGACATGCAAACAAAAAAGTTCCCGCCTCGATACGATCGGACAGCGGTCTGTAAACGACGTTGCGAAAAGAAAGATTTTTCTTGCCGACGATGCAGATAACGGGACTTCCGCCCCCGCGAACTTCGTAACCGCATTCGCGCAAAAAATTGCATGTATCTCTTATCTCGGGTTCGCAAGCGGCTCCGCAAATCGTAGTTTCGCCGTCCAGCCCGAGCGCCGCTCCGATAACGTTAACCGTCGCCCCGACGCTCGGATAGCGAAGTCTTACGTTCCCCGAATGCATATTACGCCCGTCGAAATATACACCTTTGTCGTCGCACTCGCATTCCGCCCCGAGGCTTTTCAATCCGTCGATATGTATATCGACAGGTCTTGCTCCTATACTGCATCCGCCGGGATACGGCATATAAGCGCGACCGAAACGGGTCAGAAGCGCGCCCGCCGTAAAAAAGGACGCCCTTGCCTTTTCGTTTATTTCCGATTTGCAAACGTAAGAATCAACGCTATCCGTATACAAAACGAGCCCGTTTTCGTCGAAAACGTATCTGCCGCCAAGGCTTTCTATTATTTGAGCCATAACGCAGACGTCTGTGATCTTCGGCGCGCCGAGCAAACGTATTTCCGAACGAACGGCAATCGCCGAAGCGATTATCGGAAGGCAAGAATTCTTTGCCGCGGCTACGTCAACGCGCCCGAAAAGTTTTCGTCCGCCTTCGATAATTATTTTCCCCATAAAACAAACCGCCGTACGCTCCATAGTATGACGACGACGGTTTTTTAGTTAAATCAGGGACTTTTCCGTGTTTTCCGCCGAAATCGATCGCACGATTCCGAACGATGCGGCAAAAGTAATGATTTGAGTGTTGCCGCTGCTGACGAGCGGAAAAGGAACGCCCGTCGGCGGAATGCTCCCCGTAACGACGAGCGCGTTTACAGCGACTTGAACGATGAAAACGGAAGCGATTCCCACGCAAAGCAGATATCTGAAAAAATTCCCGCTTTTCTTTCCGATTCCGATTACGTGAACGGCGAGAAAAAGACACAACGCAAGCAACGCGCATACTCCGACGAATCCCGTTTCTTCCCCTATCACCGAAAGGATGAAGTCGCTTTCGGCAAACGGAAGAAATCTGTACTTCTGGCGCGATTGAAAAATTCCGCACCCGAACAATCCGCCCGAGCCTAACGCATAAAGCGATTGTATCAGTTGGTACCCCTCTGCTTTAGGCGACGACCACGGATCCAAAAACGCAGACAGGCGTTTCAGTCTGTACGGCTCGGCAACGATAAGCAACGGAACGATCAGAAGAAGCGGAAGAGCAAGCAAAAGCAGTTTTTTTAGCGGAAAGCCCGCGACAAACAGCATGATGACGAGCACTGCGGCAAGGCACACCGTAATCGACATGTTCGGTTCCGCAATAACGAGCACGCACAGCACTCCGCCAACGATCATAACCGGCAATGACTTAACTATCGACGAAGCGCGCTCCATATTATCGGAAAAATAAGCCGCGGCGAACATTGCAAAAGAAAGTTTCGCAAAATCGGAAGGTTGAACGGTAACTCCGCCGAAACCTAGCCATCGTTTCGCACCGTAGACCTCTATACCTAAAGGCGTAAGCACCAATAATAGCAATACCGCGCTGACGACGCATGCCCAAAACGCTATTTTTTTATAAAAATCGATTTTGATCAGCCTCACACCGAAAAACACGGCAATCCCGACCGCATACCCGATAAGCTGTTTTTTAAGAAAATAATACTTATCGTCGTAAGTTTTTTCCGCCGTGTAATTTGAAGCGGAATAGACGAACAACGCGCCGATAAACATAAGAACGACTACGCAGACGACAATTATAATACCGTCGACGTCGATTTTCCTTTTCCGATCGCGCATTATCACTCTTCGTCGAAATCGTCGTCCGATTTTTCGGTTTTAGCGATACAGGCGGCTGAAGTCGGACTTTCCGCCGAAAACGGCTCGATCGTTTTCGGTTCTTCTCGGCTCATAGCGGCGTCTTTCGCTCCGTCGCCCGACGCGCGTTCCGTTATAGGCTCGACCGCCGTTTTTTCAGTTTCGTCCGAAGTTTTTTCGGCAATAAGTTTTTTTATCAGCGTCGCATAAGAATCGCCGCGCTCTTCGAAGCCAGAAAACTCGTCAAAGCTCGAACAAGCGGGGCTGAGCAATACGGTGTCGCCGCTTTTCGCGATTCCGAATGCCGTCCTCACGGCACTGTCGAACCCAACGGACAAATATATATTCTCGAATCCCGCGTTTTCCGCGGCGCGATACAGTTCTCTCCTCGACTGCCCGTACAAAACGAGGGCTTTGACCTTTCCCGTTTCGAGAACTTTCAAAAAGAAAACGTTATAGCCGAAGCCTTTATCGATTCCACCCACGAGCAAAATCGTATTGCCGGAACATGTATCGACCGCTTTCAGAGCAGAATCGGGGTTCGTCGCCTTTGAATCGTCGATAAAAGTCACTCCGTCACTCTCGGCGATCTTTTCCTGTCTGTGCCTGACTCCCGCAAATTCGGCAAGCACCGAACCGAGCATCTTGTCGTCCACTCCGAGAATTTTTGCAATACAGACGGCGGCAAGCGCGTTTTCGACGTTATGTATTCCTTTCAGTTTAAGATCCGAAACGGCGGCGATTTCTCTGCCACGCCAATATATTTTGTCGTTTAAAACGTAAGCGCCGTTCGTTTGTTTTTTGGCGGAAAACATTATCTTTTTCGCTTTAGTGTTTGCCGCAAGTCCGCTCACCGTTTCGTCGTCCGCCGATAAAACGGCGTATTCGCTTTCCCCGAGCCCCGTGAGAATCTTGGATTTCAGATACACGTAGTTTTCCATGTTGTAATGTCTGGAAAGATGGTCGGGCGTTATGTTCAGAATACAAGCGATATGCGGCGCGAATTTGCGCGTCGTTTCAAGCTGAAAACTCGAAACTTCGACCACGGCAACCGTATTTTCGTCGAGATCTCGGACAACCGAAGTAATCGGCGTTCCGACGTTGCCGCATAAAACGCTCTTTATCCCCGCCTTTTTCAAAATATCGTAAACGATGGAGCAAGTCGTAGTTTTTCCGTTCGTGCCGGTAATCGCAACTATCGGCGCACGGCACGTAAGATAGCCGAGTTCAAGCTCGCCCATAACGCATTTTCCTTCGTCGACGGCAAAAGCCGGCACGTCGTTATCGACGGGTACTCCGGGACTGAGGACGATGACGTCTGACGCACGCACGGCTTCCTTTACTTCCGAAGCGGAAACGATAGTCGCGCCTTTTCGCTCGAGATCTTTCATCCCTTTCGCCACTTCCGGATCGGGCGCCGAATCGAATATTCTGACGCGAGCGCCGTAGTTAAGAAGAAGCCCGCAAGCCGCACGACCGCTTTTCGACATCCCGACGACTAAAAACTTTGTTTTCGCAAAATACATTTTCACCCTCCGATTACACTTACAAGACAAACGATCCCCACAACGAGAGTTATCGCTTTATATACGAACACGATTTTGCTTTCGCTGTGTCCTTTATACTCAAAATGATGATGCAAAGGAGCCATAAGAAAAACTCTTTTTCCCGTTCGCTTAAAATGAATCACCTGCACTATTACCGATATGCCGGATATGACGAACATTATTCCGAATAACGGAATAAAAAGCGCGTTTCCGCTGAAAATCGATGTCGAAGCGATGAAACCGCCGAGATACAGCGACCCCGTATCGCCCATAAAAACGCTCGCGGAGAAAGTGTTGAAAAATAGAAAGCCGATGAGCGCTCCGCTCTGGATAAGACAGAACAAGGCGAGCGATTCCGCTTCGCCCGGCAAACCGAAATTATTTTCGTAAACGTTCAACTGTATGACGATAAGCGCAAACGAAAGAAGCAAATACACGTACCCTACGCCGCCCGCAAGTCCGTCAAGCCCGTCGGTGAGATTAACGCAATTCGTCGTTGCGATGAACACGAAAAACACGAGCGCGCCGCCGAACAGCCCGAGATCGACGTACTCGTTCAGAAAAGGAATAAAGAACAGCGAAAGGGAACGAGTATATACGAAAATCCCCGCGATCAGCGCAATCGCCGCTTGAAAGAAAAGTTTTTGTTTTGCCGTCAGCCCTTCGTTTTTGTGAGTTTTGATTTTTATGAAATCGTCCAAAAATCCGACGATCAGATATCCGAAAGCGATCGCAAGCGAGATAAAAGCAAGGACTCCTCGCCCTTTAGAGAAAATCGAATACACCAAAAGCGCGGAAAGCGCAAATATCAAGCCGCCCATCGTCGTTGTTCCCGCTTTCCCCGCGTGATTATCGACATAGCCGAGAATGCTTTGCCCGGCTCTCAATTTTTTCAGTATGGGAATAATGAGAACACCCGTTATCACGCTTGCAAAAACGGCAATAACGAAAGCCGACAAGCATTTTTTAAAAAAAAGCATATCACACCCGTTTTTTATCGTAAAAGGTCAAGGCAATTTCTTCATCGGAAAAAGGTTGTTTTACCCCCATAATATCCTGATAGTTTTCCGCGCCCTTACCCGCAATCAACACCGTATCGTCGGGATTTGCCGACTGCAACGCAAATTCGATCGCCTGCTTTCGATCGCTGACCGTAACGTATTCCGATCCTTGAACATTTCTCAATCCGCTTTCGATTTCACGTATGATCGCGCTCGAATCTTCGAACCTCGGATTGTCGCACGTAACGACGGTAAGATCGGCAAGTTTTCCGCTTGTTTCGCCCATGAGCCGTCTTTTACCCTCGTCGCGATTCCCGCCGCAACCGAACACGCATATAACCCGTCCTTCCGAAATCCGTTTAAGCACGGACAATGCGTTTTCAAGCCCGCCGGGCGTATGCGCGTAATCGACGTAAACGTCGGGTTTCGAATGAACTTTTTGCATTCTGCCATTAACGGGCAGAATCTTGCTCAATTCTTCGGCTATCTTATCCGTTTTTAGTCCGTACAAAGCGCAAGCCGTGGTGACCGCAAGCAGATTATACACGTTAAACCGCCCGACAAGTCGGCTTTCAACGTCGTAAAGGCGATCAAACAGATTGATGAGAAATTTCGTTCCGTCCGCCGATTCGTTTACGTCAAGCGCAAAAACGTCCGACGGTTGTTCTATCCCGTAAGTTATCGTTCCGCTTTTTCTTTTCATCGCAATGATCACGCCGAGCGGATCGTCTGCGTTAACGACGGCAAGCCTGCAATTTTTATGCGAGAACGCGCTCGCCTTGACGCAGCGATACTTTTCTACCGAGCCGAAAAAATCGAGATGATCGCGCGTGCAGTTCGTAAAAACGAGAATATCGAACATAAAATCCGCTTTTTTATAATAAATCGCGTGCGCAGACAGTTCCATACAAACCGCCTCCGCCCCGCGATTCGCCATGTCCGACAAAATCGCGTAAAGAACGGGCGGATCCGGCGTCGTCATTCCCGTATCGTACGTCTTTCCGTCGTACCATGCGCC
>CAKQKN010000119.1 GCA_934249215.1 uncultured Clostridia bacterium | reverse complement strand
CGACCGTATCTCTGTTCGGTTTCACCGCGTCATAGCCGTAACCGCTGCGCACGTAGCCGTGGGAAGCGAGAAGCTCGTCCAGTCCGTCGCACACGGTCTTATACCGCTCTTCGACCCCTTGCTCCGCGAGTTTTTCGTCCTTGAACCACTCGGCTCCGTCCAGCACTCCGCGCTTTTCGTTATACTCCTCCGGCAGCATATCCCATATGTAAACGAACTCCCGAAGCCAGTCCTTCGTAACGAGTTCCAAGCCCCTGTTTTTCGTCGCGATTTCGGCGGTAAGGCGCGCCCTGCCGAGCGGCGAAACGTATGCCGCGTCGATGGAAATTTTGTCGAGCCGCGTCCTCAGAAGTTCGGCTTCTTTTTTACCTTTTTCGGTGAGCGAATCTATCGAATAATCGGGATCGCCGTGCCTTATAACGAGCAGTTTCATTTTATCTTCAATCCTTTTAAAAACGCCTTTCTCTCCGCACTTACGACGAGGCTTTCCGTCGCCTTTTTTATCGTCAGATTACGCGCTATGCTATCGAGTTTGTTTTCAAGTAAAAACGGAAGCGCGTCCTCGTATCTTTTTGTGAGCAAAGTCGCAAAATACCAGGCTATAGCGCTGTAAACGTAATATTCGTCGGTTTTTATCGTCGCGATTTTTTCGGCTTGTTCCGCTCTGAATCGCTCCCCCGTAAAAAGTTTTAAAAGGGTTACGATCCCGAATCTCACGGTATAAATCTTATCGGAATCGAGACAGTTGAGCGCGAATTCTTCCGCGGCTTTCGGACATTTTTTAAACGTCGCCGGGCTGAGCGAATCGCAAGTCGCCCAGTTGTCGACAAACGGTAAAAATTCGCGAAGCCGACCGATCAGGACGGCGCAATCTTTTTCCTTTTCGACAAGGAACGCGTGCAGATTGTTTTCGTCGTAATAGTAATGCGGAAGGTCTGAAAGAAAGACTTCTTTTTGTGCCGAGTTACCAATCGAAAGTTCTTTCGAAAAGGCGCGAAGAGCGGGCGTGCGCACGCCGATTATCCGCTCTTTTTCCACCGTCGGCACGAGCGCGGACTGAAAGTCGCGATATTTTTCGTCCGCAAGAGAAAAAAGTTTTTGCCTTATTTCGTCCACTTCATTGAAAGGGGATTTTTTTACCGCCGGACTCATAATAATTTTTCGAGAATTCTGTACAATCCGAGTTTGCAGTGTTCGTAAGTCAGCCCGCCCTGAATATACGCGATATACGGCGGTCTTACGGGCGCGTCGGCGGACAGTTCGAGCGAAGCCCCCTGAACGAAACACCCCGCAGCCATTATGACCTCGTCGTTATAGCCCGGCATCGCCCACGGCAAAACGGTAACGTGGCTGTCCACGGGCGAAACTTCCTGAACCGACTGAATGAACGCGATCAGTTTTTCGCGGTCGCCGAGCACCACCGAACGTGTGATGTCGTAAGGTTTTCTTCCGACTTCGGGCAGCGTTTCGTAGCCCATATCGCTCATCGTTCTCCCGATTAGAAGGCTCCCCTTGATCGCTTCTTTGACGACGTGCGGCGCAAGGAACAACCATTGATAAAAATATTGATAGCCGAACGCGTAAGAGCCGACTTCGGCGCCGATCGACGGCGAAGTCATTCGCCCCTCGATAAGCGTCAGATACTCGTCTTTTCCCGCGATATATCCGCCCGTCGGCGCGATTCCGCCGCCCGGATTTTTGATAAGCGAGCCGCAGACCACGTCCGCCCCCACTTCCGCGGGTTCTTTCTTTTCGACGAATTCGCCGTAGCAATTATCCACAAAAACACAGCCCTTAAAGCCGTTTTCGCGGACGGTCGAAATAAACTCGCCTATGTAATCGACGGACAAAGCTTCCCGCCATTCGTACCCGCGCGAACGCTGGACGAAAAGCATTTTTACGGGACGCTTTTTAATCGCCGAAAGGACTTTTCTGACGTCGATTTTTCCGTTTTTCATGGGGATGAAATCGTATTTTATCCCGAAATCGGCAAGCGAGCCGCAACCCTCTTTTTTGATGACGTCGCGCAAGGTGTCGTACGGTTCGCCCGTCACCGCGAGCATCTCGTCGCCCGGGCGAAGCACGCCGAAAAGCCCTATCGTGAGAGCGTGAGTTCCCGACAGAATGGACGGCGAAACGAGCGCCCTTTCCGCACCGAACGCATCGGCGTAAACTCTTCCGAGCGTGTCTCGCCCCTCGTCCCCGTAACCGTAGCCCGAGGACGGAGCGAAATGCCGCAACGCGATTTTGTTATTCTGGAAAGCTTTGAGAACTTTTTCCTGATTGAAAAGCGCGATATCTTCCGCTTCCGCAAACTGCTTCGCACATTTTTTTTCGGCTTTTTCAACCGCTTCCATTACTTTGTTTTTTAAATATTCGTTTTCCATTTTTATCGATCGAGTGTAAATAGGTATCTGTATTTTCGAAATGAAAGAAGTTATCCGCGATGAATGAGCGGCAAAACGTAATTTTGCTACGTCAGGCAAAGCAGAGCAAGGCTCTCGAAGTGAAAAAGTTTTCCCGATTTTACGGCGTAGTCGCGGCTTCGGCAAGGCTTGACGGAAAGGCAAGGACGGGAGCAAGACGTAATTTTGCGGCGTCAGGCAAAGCAGAGCAAGGCTCGCGAAGGGAAAAAGTTTTCCCGATTTTACGGCGTAGTCACGGCTTCGGCAAGGCTCGACGGAAAGGCAAGGACGGGATAGACCTCCGTGGTCATCACTGTCTTGCCTTTTCGGCAGAAACGCTGCCGAAGTCGATGAATACGCCGTAAAATTAAACGATACGCTTAAACCACTTCTCTATCTCCACTTTCGAAATCTTCACGGCGATAGGTCTGCCATGGGGACAACGCAAACCGAAGTTACCTTTTAGTTTTGCCATAAGCGCATCCACTTCGGAATTGTCGAGCGAATCGCCTCCTTTTATGGCGTGCTTGCAGGCGGTCTGCATAAGCTTCTCTTTGAGCGTGAGAGGTATTTCGTCGGTTTTGAAACCGTCGTCGTAAAGCAAATCGTCGAAAAATTCTTTGAGATTTATGCTGCACAGTTCGCAAGGAACGGCGGAAATTTTGAACGTATCGTCGCCGACGTTGTCGATTTCGATTCCCAGTTCGCGGAAATAACGGAAGCGCGAATAGATCTTTCCGAAGTCCTCGCGCGAGGTTTTGAATACGTAAGGAAGCAGAAGAGCCTGCGTGTCGAGCATTCCGCGCTTGGCTTTTTCACACAGAGAATCGTAAAGTAACCGCTCGTGCGCGGCGTGCTGATCGATGAGATAAAGATCGTCGCCGTATTGAAAAATGAGATAGGTGTTGAACGCCTGCCCGACGTAGACCATCGCGAGTTCGGTTTCGATACGCTGTTGCTCGGCTTTGAGCCGCTCCGCTTCGAGTTTTTCGGCGTAGCGCTTGTTTTCGGCAAAAATGTCGTCGGGATTTTCGCCCGGATCTCTTTCGTAAAGCGGATCGTAAACGGAAACGTTGCCGCGGGGCGCGTAAGAAAAACCGCCGCCCACGGACTTTCCGAAAAACACGTTGTTGCCGCCGAGTTTTCCGTTTTGAGCGCCTTTTTCTCCGAACGCGGAACCGACCGAGCCGCCCGACGAAGAAGTTTCGCTTCCCGCCGTTTCGTTCTTTAGTTTTTCGCCCCCGAAAGGTTCGCACGCTTCTTCAGCCGAGCCGCCACCGATTTTTTCGCCGGGCTTCGGCGCGGCGGGCGATTCGGTCTCGGCAAAAGCGGGCGAAGAAAATTTCGGCTCGCCGTCGTCCTTTATTATATCGAGCGCCGCGGACGTTCCGTCGAGCACTTTGCTGACGGTCGAATAGACGGCGCCGTAAATTATCTGATTGTCCGAAAAGCGGACTTCGGCTTTTCTCGGATGAACGTTGACGTCCACCGTTTCGGGCGGAACGTCGAGATTAAGAACGTAAAACGGGTATTGCCGCTTCATAAGGTACGACCCGTACGCGTTGGTGACGGCGGCGGAAACGGTGGAATCGACGACGTATCTTCCGTTTACGATGAGAGTCTGGAACGCGCGCGTGGGTTTCGTGAACGAGAGTTTCCCGACGTAGCCGGAAACGCGGATTCCGTTTTTGACGTTTTCGACGTAAAAACAATTTTCGACCGTTTTCAAGCCGTATACCGAAGAAATGCAGTCCTTAAGCCCGCCACCGAACGTTTCGACGAGCGTTTTTCCGTCGGCAACGAGCCTGAACGACACGTTCGGATGGGAAAGCGCGATTTTGAGAATGACCGATTCGGTTTCGCCCTCTTCCGATTTGGGCGATTTGAGAAATTTTCCGCGCGCGGGGGTGTTGTAAAACAAGTCCTTGCAGGTTACGCAGGTGCCGTTGAGCGTCGGACAATCGTAAACCTCCGAAAGTTCGCCGCCGTCGCAATCGATCGCCGCGCCGATTTCCTGCTCCTCGGTCTTTGAAGAGAAAGTGCACCGCGCGACCGCGCCTATGCTTGCGAGCGCTTCGCCGCGGAAACCGAGCGTTCCGATTTTTTCGAGATCGGAAGCGACGGCGATTTTACTCGTCGCGTGGGGAAGAAAAACTTTTTTGAGTTCCGCACGCTCGAGCCCCGAGCCGTTGTCTGTGACTTTTATGGAAGCGATGCCGCCACCCTCGATGACGACGGAAATTTCCGTCGCTCCCGCGTCGAGCGCGTTTTCGGCAAGTTCTTTCACCACGGAAGCGGGTCTTTCGACGACCTCGCCCGCGGAGATTCTGTTGTATACTTTTTTGTCGAGTACGTTAATAAACGCCATTTTTTACCTCGTTGCGGGGTCTTCCCCGCCGTTCGAACCGAGCGCGAAAAAGCTCCTCGGGGGGTGTCGATTATTTTTTGCCGAGTTTTTCCTTGAGATCGGCAAGAAGCGCAAAAGCCTGAATCGGCGTGAGATTGTCGAGATCGATATCCTCTATGATTCGTTCGCATTCCGACTCATTTCTGACGGGTTCCTGAGAATCGTCCGCGAGAGTTTGCGCACGGTAGTCGGCGGATTTTACAGGATCGTTCTTTTCGAGTTTTCTTAAAATCGATTTCGCGCGAGTCGTCACTTCGTCGGGAACGCCGGCAAGAGATGCGACCTCTATGCCGAAACTCTTATTCGCGCTTCCGCGCATGATTTTGCGCAAAAACATTATCCGTCCGTCGATTTCGCGAACGGTGATTTTGTAATTTTTGACGCCGTGGACAACACCTTCGAGTTCGGAAAGTTCGTGATAGTGAGTTGCAAAAAGGGTTTTTGCGTGAAGATTTTTGCAGATGTATTCCACGACCGCCCAAGCGATACCCAAACCGTCGTACGTGCTCGTTCCGCGACCTACCTCGTCGAGAACGACAAGGCTGCTGCTCGTCGCATTGCGAAGAATGAGAGCGACTTCGCTCATTTCCACCATGAACGTGCTTTGGTCGAACAAGAGATTGTCGCTTGCGCCGACGCGGGTGAACACGCGGTCTATAAGCGGAACGACAGCCGATTTTGCGGGGACGAAACTTCCGCAGTGCGCCATTATCGCGATGAGCGCGACCTGCCGCATATACGTACTTTTGCCCGCCATGTTCGGCCCCGTGATGATCATCATCGAGTTTTCGTCCGAATCGAGATAAGTATCGTTCGCGATGAACGCGTCCGAAAAACTTTCGACGACGGGATGACGACCGCCCACGACGTCGAGCGTGCCGCCTTCGTCCGCGATTTCCGGTCTGCAATAGTCGTTCTTTTTGGCGATATACGCAAGAGCGCACAAAACGTCGAGCGAAGCGATTGCTTTCGCGACCGATTTCAGATCTTCCATCTTCCGGTTAAGATAGGTTTTCAGTTTGACGAAAAGTTCGTTTTCGATGCGGAGCGAACGCTCGGCAGACGTCAGGATTTCGTCCTCGAACTGCTTTAGTTCTTCGGTAATATATCGCTCGGCGCCGGTGAGCGTCTGTTTGCGAACGTAGTCGTAAGGTACTTTGTCCTTGAATGAATTCGTGACCTCTATGTAATAGCCGAACACTTTGTTATAGCCGACGCGCAGGTTTTTGATGCCCGTGCGCTCCCGCTCGCGCGATTCGATATCGGCGATGAATTTGCGCCCGTCCTCGTGTATGCCGGTCAGCCGATCGAGTTCTTCGTCGAAGCCTTTGCGGATGAACCCGCCGTCCTTTGCGGAAGCGGGGGGATTGTCCTTTATCGCGCGGGCAAGCAGAGCCGTCACGTCGGAAACGTCCTTGAGTCGAGCGTTTACGTTTGCGATAGCCGCCGATTCGAGCCCGGAAAGACGGAACTTTATTTCGGGAATCAGTTCGAGCGAAAAACGCAGGGCTTCCATATCCCGCGGGGTGATTACGTCGTTTGAGAGTTTGCCGACGATACGCTCGACGTCGCGCATGCTTTTCAGAACGTCGCGGACGGCGCCCGTCACGGGGAGATTTTTATAAAGTTCCTCCACCCCGTCGAGCCGATAATTTATTTTGTCCTTATCGCGAAGGGGGGAAGAAAGAACGGAAGCCATTTTACGCGCGCCCATCGCCGTGCAAGTCAGGTCAAGCACGTATAAAAGACTGCCGTATCTGCCGCCGTCGCGGTTGTTGCGCATGATCTCGAGATTGCGCATGCAACCCGCGTCGAGAATGAGTCTGTCGCGTTCCCTTTCGACGGTGAGAGAAGATATGACGGAAAGCGCGCGCATCTGCGTTTCCGACAGATATTCCAGAAGCGCGCCCGCCGCGCGGAGAGCGAGTTTTTTCGTTTCGAGTTCGAGAGCGGAAAGATTTGCGACCTTGAACTGCGAAAGAACGTTTTTCGTCGCGCCGGACTCAGCGAACGCGTATTCCCTGTACGACGCGGGTTTTCTTATCGCGCCGTGGATAAACAACGGAAGATTGCGGATTTTTTCGAACGCTTTTTCGTTGACGACCGTTTCGGCGGGATCTACCCGCGCGAGAAGGTCGCAGAGCGCGTCCGTTCCCTCGGCTTCGTTGACGATGAAGTCGCCCGTGGTGATGTCCGCCCACGCAACGCCGAACTTTTCGCCCGAACCGAAAACCGAGCAGATGAAGTTATTCTTTTTTTCGTCGATCAATTCGTTGTCCGTAACCGTTCCGGAAGTGACGACCTTGATGACGTCGCGTTCGACGGGGTTCTTTCCGTCGGGCTCGGTAAGTTGTTCGCAGACGGCGACTTTATAACCGTCGGCAACGAGCCGAGCTATGTATGCGTCGGCGGCATGGAAAGGAACGCCGCACATGGGCGCGCGCTCCTCGAGCCCGCAATCGCGCCCCGTGAGCGTCAGTTCGAGCACGCGGGAAGCTTCGATCGCGTCGTCGAAAAACATTTCGTAAAAATCGCCCAGTCTGTAAAAAATTATGCAGTCGGGATATCTTTCCTTGACCGAAAAATAGTGCTGCATCATCTTCGACAGCTTGGGATTTTCTTTTGGATTTTTTATCATGATAACCTCCCGGATTTTTCCCGGCGGTGAATGCGAGTTAAAACGTTAAAATATGCGCCGCGGCGTGCGCGTATGCCGCAAAAGGTACGGTATAAGGCGAGTTTTCGCCACGAGCGGGGTCAGAATTTTTCGCAATAAAGCGAAATGCCGTTCGTTTCGGTGACTTTCACCGTTACGAAATTGCCGCGCTCGTCCTTGTCCGACGAAAAATATCCCATTCTGCCGTATTCGTCGCGGCCGAGATACATTTGCTTTTTGTCGTCGTAGTCCTCGCACAGAATCTCTATCGTTCTGCCCGTGTATTTCGCAGAGTGGGCGGCGGTGCGCGCGTTCTGGGCGGCGACCATTTCCATTATCCGCTTTCTCGAAACCTCTTCGGGAATCTGGTCGGGCATGGTGTCGGCGGGAGTTCCTTTGCGGCGGGAATAGACGAACATGAACGCCGAAGCGAAATCCGCCCTTTCCATAAGATTCATCGTATCCTCGAAATCGGCGTCCGTTTCGCCCGGGAAACCGACCATAACGTCGGTCGATATGGCGCAGTCGGGCATATATTTTCGTATCATCCCGACTTTTTCCATATACGCTTCGCGGGTGTAGCGGCGGTTCATTCTCCGCAAAATCTCGTTACTTCCCGATTGCAACGGAAGGTGAACGGAATGGCATGCGTTTTCGTTTCGCGCCATTGCGGCGACGAGCCGCTCCGTCAGATCTTTCGGGTGGTTGGACATAAAGCGCAGACGGTATTTTCCCTTGACTTCGCGACCGATCGCGTCGAGAAGATCGGCAAAATCGCCGCCCTTGCCCTCGAGATCGTTGCCGTATGAATTGACGTTCTGACCGAGAAGCGTGACTTCCTTATACCCGCTTTCGACGAGCTTTTTCACCTCGGCGACGACGTCGGGTATGGCGCGCGAACGCTCGCGCCCGCGAACGTAAGGAACGATGCAGTAAGTGCAGAAATTGTTGCACCCGTAAATCACGTTTACCCATGCATTGGGGAAACTGCTTCTCGTCATCGGCGTGTTTTCGCTTTCGGAGTCCTCTTCCGTGACCTCGATGAGCGTTTTTTTGCGGCCACTCTTTTCCTCGAGCAGGCGCATGAAATCGCAAAGATTGTGAGTTCCGAAAATTACGTCCACGAACGGAAATTTTTCTTTGAGTTTTTCGGCGGCGCCCTTTTGCTGCGTCATGCAACCGCCGACGGCGATCACGACGTTCGGATTTTCCGTTTTGTAACGTTTAAGCGCGCCTATATGTCCGTAAACCTTTTGTTCGGCGTTTTCGCGTATGCAACATGTGACGAAAAGAATGACTTCGGCGGACTCCGGCTCGGAAGCGAGAGTGTAGCCCGCATTTTCCAAAAGCCCCGCGAGTTTTTCAGACTCGTGCAAGTTCATCTGACAACCGTAGATATGTATAAAATAGCGTTTTTCCATATGTATGAAGATTATACTAAATCCGCGCGCATTTTTCAAGGGAAATGACGGCAGATAAGTATATTATATTTAAAAATATTTATAATAAATTTTGCATTATGAAAAAATCGGTTCGTTTTTTAGTGACATTTTTCGCCGTGACGAGCGTCATCGCGCTCTCGTGCTTTTGTTTTTTCCTCGTCGCGACGGCGGATGCGACGCTCGACGAGAGTAAACTCGTGGCAAAAGGGTTCGACGCGGTCTTTTACGACGCGGACGGGAGCGAGGTCGTCGCTTCGGACTGCTTCGGAAGAACGGACGTGTCGGTGGAAAATCTTCCCGAACACGTCAAAAACGCGTTCGTCGCAGTCGAAGATAAGAGATTTTTTACACACAAAGGAGTAGATTTGCGCGCGCTTGCCCGTGCCGCGGTCAGCGACATCAAGAGCAGATCGCTCAAAGAAGGCGGTTCGACGATAAGCCAGCAACTCGTCAAAAATACACACCTTTCGGGCGAAAAAACGGTGATGAGAAAACTCAAGGAACTCAAACTCGCACTCGAACTAGAGAAAAAATATTCCAAGACGGAAATTTTGTCATTTTATCTCAACGGAATCTATTTCGGGAACGGCGCTTACGGCATCGAGAAAGCCGCGGAAAGATATTTTTCGAAAAAGGCGGAAGATCTGACGCTTAACGAAGCGGCTTCGCTCGCCGCAACGGTGAAAGCACCCTCGACCTATCCCCCGGAAGCCGCGGGAAACGCCGCAAGAAAGAATCTCGTTCTGAAACTTATGCGCGAGCAAGGATATATTTCGGAAGCCGAATACGAAGATAACCTCGGGGCGACCGTCGTGAACGCGTCGGAAAAAAGCGATTATTTTTCGCTCGTCAAAAACGAACTTTTTTCGCTGTGCGGCGTTTCGCCGTATGAAACGCGGCAAGTCAAGGTCTACACGTATTACGACAAAAAAGCGCAAGGCACCCTTTCTTCCCTTTCCGAGAGCGACGGGAACGGCGGCGAGCGTGGCGGCGAAATATGCAAAAACGGACTTATAGCCTCGCGTTTCGGAAAAATCAAGGCGGCGTATTTCCCGCTCGGCGACAACCCCGGAATGCCCGCTTCGACGATTAAGCCCATTCTCGTTTACGCGCCCGCGTTCAACGAAGGGGAACTGAGCCTTGCGACACTTATCGACGATTCGCCCGTCGATTTCGGTGGGTATCGCCCGCAAAACTACGGCGGAAAATCTTACGGACAGTGCTCCGTAAAGGAGTGCATTTCGAAAAGTCTTAACGTTCCCGCGGTCAAAGTTCTCGATTCCTTAGGTGCAGAAAAATGTCTTTCATACGCAAAAAAAGCGGGAGTGGAAATTAACGAGAAAACGCTCAATATCGCGCTCGGGTGTTACTCGCCCGGAATCGACTTCGCCGATCTTTGCGCGGCGTATACCACGTTTGCGGCGGGCGGCAGATATTACCCGCCGAGATTTATCAAAAACGTGCGTATAGGTCGATTATCGGTATATTCAGACGAAGAAGAAGGCGTTTCCGTCTTTAAACCCGGGACGGCGGAACTTATTACGGAAGCACTTCGCGAGTGCGTCAAAACGGGCACGGCAAAGGCACTTTCGGGGTTAGACTTCGAACTTTGCGCAAAGACGGGAACGAACGGCACGAAAGAGGGAAACACCGACGCGCTCGCGATCTGCTACACGTCGGAGGACGTGATCGGCGTCAAACTTTGCCGAACGGAGTCCGACCTTATGCCCTGCTCGGTAACCGGCGGAACCGCCGCGCGGGAAGCGGTCGAGATCATTGAAAAACTTTATTCGCGGAAAAAACCCGCCGATTTCGAAAAGTCGGGCGAATGCGAAACGGAAAGAATTTGCAAGCTTGCGTATGAGGACGGAAAAATTCTGCTCGCACCCGAAAATCAACCGGACAAATATTGCCTTTCCGCGCTGTTTATGAAAGAATTTAAGCCGACGGAATATTCGACGGCGTTCACCGTTCCCGAGATAAAGGAAGCGAAAATCGAGAAAAACGGGAACACGGTGAGCGTTACGATCGACAAAAAAACGGCGGTGAAGTGCATGATAATCCGCCGCGACGAAAACAAAGAAACGGTCGTTTCGGACGACGCGGACGGAACGGTCTGCGACAAAAATCTTAAAGACGGGAGATATTGCTATTACGCCCTCCCCTACGTTTACGACGTAAACGGCGAAACGATACGCGGCGAACCGGTTTTTATCGCCGAGGTTTCGGTCAGCGAAAAGAAAAACTTTGCGGAAAACGGCGACTGGGCGGACGATTGAGAAAGTTTGAATATAAATGCGGAATTATAAAAACCGCCCGATAATCGGTCTATAGG
>CAKQKN010000118.1 GCA_934249215.1 uncultured Clostridia bacterium | reverse complement strand
CGATTTCCGACCAGATGCAGGTGTCTCCATCGGGCGCCGGCTATACTTATTCTTACAGACTGAATAACTATTTCAAGGGTACCTATGGAGCCAATAATTATAACGGAGCTTTGGGCAATTCCGACGAAGCGCACAACGATTTCATCAGTTCGCTGAAAAGTACCGAAGCCGACGGCGTTTCGACCAAACTTTACGAAAAAGTAATGGAACTCGTTCCTTCCGACGTCGAAAACTTCAACCCGACCAACTCGGAACTCATCCGTATAACCGACATCGGGCCTACGGCTTCCGAAACTCTTCTTAACTCGGCAATCTGGGCAACCATAGTCGCTCTTATCGTAATTCTCGTTTACATTATCATAAGATTTACGTTCTTCAGCGGACTTGCGGCGCTCATCGCTCTGTTCCACGACGTTCTGATAATGGTCGCGTTGACGACGATATTCTATATTCCCGTCAACTCCACGTTCATCGCGGCAATCATAACCATCATCGGTTACTCGATCAACGCCTCGATCGTCATATTCGACAAGATCAGGGAATGCAAGAACCCGAACAACACCGCTTTCGCGATGGCGTCCGACACGGAAATCGCGAACTATGCGATCAAGCATTCGTTCATGAAGATATTCCTTTCAACCGTTACCACTCTCATAATGGTAGTCGCGGTCGTAATGTTCTCCGTTTCGACGATCAGAGAGTTCGTATTGCCGATCATTTTCGGTCTTATTTCCGGTTTGTTCTCCGCGCTTTGCTTGTCGCCGACGCTGTGGGTGGCTTTCGAGAAGATGAACAAAAAGAGAAAAGAGAAAAAGAAAGCTTAATAAAGCAGACGTAGGAAAATGTTTCCTATCGAAAGAACGGGCGGGCGGGTTTATTCCTGCCCGTTTTACGATTAAAAAAATTCACCGCGAGGAATTATGATTGCCGTACGTAAGAAATTTACCGAAGAACAACTAAACAGCGCGCGATCGATCGCACAAGCGTTCGGTTTGTCGCAAGAACTGGCTGAAATCATGGTTTCGCGCGGAATCGACGACTCTGAAAAAGCAAACAGATTTTTGCACCCGGGAAAGCACAACTTCAACGATCCGTTTTTGTTGTCCGGAATGAAAGAAGCGGTGGAGAGGATAACAGCCGCGCGCGACAACGGCGAGCGAATCGTCGTTTTCGGCGACTACGACGCGGACGGCGTTTGCGCTTCCGCGATAATGCGAAATTCTCTTCTCGACTTCGGCGTGGAGGAAGTTTACGCCGTCGTGCCCGAGCGTGCGCAGGGTTACGGCTTGACTCACGAACTCGTCGAAAGCGTTCTCGAACGCTATTATCCAGATCTTCTCATAACGGTTGACTGCGGTATCAGTTGCCGCGGCGAAGTAAGTTTCATTCAGGATATGGGCGTCGACGTGATCGTCACCGATCACCACGAAATACCCGAAGAAATTCCCGATTGCACCGTCATAAACTGCAAACTGAAAGATCAGCCGTATCCTTGCGATTATCTTTGCGGGGCGGGCGTTGCATACAAGGTCGGCTATGCGCTTCTCGGCGAGAAAGCGAACAAACATCTCGATCTCGCGACTCTCGCGACCATCGCCGACAGCATGATTTTGCTCGACGAAAACCGCGACATCGTTTACGAAGGCTTAAAACTCATCAAAAAGGGCGGCAACAAAGCGCTTTCTATGCTGATTGAAAAAAGCGGTCTTAAAGAGATAACTTCGACTTCGCTTGCTTTTACCGTCGCGCCGAGAATAAACGCGGCGGGGCGTATGGGCGACGCTCGTTGCGCGCTTTCGTTCCTGCTCGAAAAAGATCCGCTTTCAATATCCGAAAAATGCGAAATTCTCAACGAATATAACGCCGAAAGACAAAATCTTTGCGATCTTCTTTTAAAGAGCGCGAAAGAAAAATTGCTTTCCGGCGGGCTTCACAAAAAATGTATCGTGCTTGCCGATCCCAAGTGGAACGGCGGGCTCGTCGGGATCGTCGCCGCAAAACTCGTCGAGGAATATAATCGCCCCGTCGTGTTGTTTACCGGCACCGACGGAAAATTCCATGGCTCGGTAAGAAGCATCGACGGCGTAAACATTTTTCAGGCGGTTTCCGCTTGCAAAGAGTATATGATCGACTTCGGCGGGCATGCGCAGGCTGCCGGAATCACGATCGCCGAGGACAAAATCCCGCTTTTCGAAAAGGCTTTTTCCGACTATCTCGACGCGAACTATTCGGCAAAACAATTCGAACCGAAACTCGAAGTCGAAGCGGTAATCGACAGACCTTTCCCGATAGAACTTGCCGAAGAGCTTGACTTGCTCGAACCGTATGGCACGGGCAACCGCAGACCTATTTTTTGTGTGGACGTCGAAAACGTGAGCGCGTATCTTCTGAAAACGGGCTCGGCTCACGTTTCGTTCAAAACCGAATATCTCGATTTTATCTATTTCAACGGCGAACGCAAACTCGAAGTTCTCAATTCGCCCGCGAAAAAGCGCATCGCGTTCGAACCCAATCTCTCCGTTTTCAACGGCAGAGTTTCGCTCAAAGGCTATGTCAAATCGGTCGATTACTCGCTTTCCGACAATGAAAAACTGAGGCTCGAATGTTTCAGAAACGACCTTTTATCATATAATAATTCAATAAGCGAAAACGAAGTCAAATTTGTCGATAACGAACTTATAGCGCGACTTATCGCGAGCAAGGACGAAAAAAACAAGTCGTATTTGTTTGCCGCGTCAAGTCCCTTGACGCTCGAAAAATTCGGTTTGAGCGTCGCCGATTGCCAGCTTTACGCTCCCGATCCTCGGCTCAACGGCAGTGCCGTCGTGTTGTCGCTTAAAGATTTTTCCGATAAAGATTTCGACACGGTGGTCTATCTTGACAAACCCATGTTCGGCTATGCGAAAAACTCTTTCGGCGCCGAGTACTATTCCGCAGGCATTGGCGCGCATACCCCCGCGACGCTGACGAGTAGCAGGGCGGTCTTTGCCGAGGTGTTCAAAATTCTTAAACTAAATCATTTTTACGGAAAAAGCAGCGTCGACGTCGCAACGGGAATCGCGAGCGACACGATCGGCAAAGAGCAGTTGATTTTCTGCATCGAGGTCTTTCTGGAACTGGGGATTTTTTCCTTCGTTTCCGGCTCGCTGCAACTCAACAAAGACGTAAGGAACGAACTTACGAATTCCGTACTCTATCGGAAAATTGCCGAAACGGCGGGCGCTGTCGGATGACGGTAAAACCCGCTTGCAAAACAACGTTCGGAAGAAACGAAAATGCTTGAATTACTCGAAAAAATCACAAATTTATATAAAAAAGAGGAAGCGGAAATAGTCGTCAAGGCGTACTATTTTGCCCGTGAAGCGCACAAAGGGCAAAAACGCGCTTCGGGGGAGGAATATTTCACTCATCCGTGCGCCGTTGCGGAAATCCTGCTCGGGCTCGGAATGGACTATTCGTCGCTCGCGGCGGCTTTACTGCATGACGTCATCGAGGACACGCCCGTAACCGAGGACGATATTCTGAAAGAATTCGGCGGCGAAATCCTTATGCTCGTCAACGGTGTGACCAAGCTCGAGCAGATCGAATTCAAGTCCAAAGAAGAGGAGCAAGCCGAGAATTTCAAAAAGATTTTCGTTTCGATGGCAAAGGATATCCGCGTCATCATCATCAAGCTTGCCGACAGACTTCACAACATGCGCTCGCTCAACTACCTTTCGAAAGATCGCCAGCTTCGTATGGCTCACGAAACGATCGAAATTTACGCGCCGCTCGCGGGCAGGCTCGGTATTTCACAGATCAAATGCGAACTTGAAGATCTGTGCTTGAAATATATCGATCCCGCGGCGTATGAATATCTTGCGGAGAACATTCATTCCAAACTCGAAGAACGTCGCGTGTTCGTCGCTTCCGTCGTAAAGGAAATCAAGGGCGTGCTTGCCGAATCGTCGATAAAGGGCGAAGTCGTCGGCAGACCGAAGCATTTTTACTCAATCTATAAAAAAATGCAAAAGGGCAAAACGCTCGACCAGATATACGACCTTACCGCGGTGCGCGTAATCGTCGAAACGGTCGACGAATGTTACGAAATTCTCGGCAAAATCCACAAAAAATGGAAACCCATTCCGGGGCGTATAAAAGATTATATCGCAATGCCGAAGCCGAACATGTACCAAAGTCTCCACACGACCGTCGTGACGAGTTTCGGACAGATTTTCGAGATTCAGATTCGAACTTACGAAATGCATCGCACGGCGGAATTCGGTATCGCGGCGCACTGGAAATATAAGGAAAACAACTCCGAAACTGAAGAAACGTCTTTCGACCATAAACTCGACTGGATACGCGAGGTCATGGAGTGGGAGGGCGGACTCAAAGACGGCACGGAACTTATTCAATCGCTCAAGGGAGACATTTATAACAGCGAATGCCTTGTGTTCACGCCGAAAGGCGAGGTTGTAAGCCTTGCGAACGACTCCACGCCCATTGATTTTGCTTACCGAATCCACACCGAAGTCGGAAACAAATGCGTCGGCGCCAAAGTAAACGGAAAAATCGTTCCGCTTAATAGTACGCTGACGACCGGTGACGTCGTTGAGATAATAACGTCGAAAAACTCCAAAGGTCCGTCGTGGGACTGGCTGAAAATCGCCAAAACCAACGGCGCAAAAGCGAAAATTAAAGCGTTTTATAAGCGCCAGATGGCGGATGAAAAGATCAAAATCGGCAAATCCATGCTCGAAGCCGAGGCGAAAAACAAAGGCTACACGCTCGGTAATCTTTTAAATCCCGTAAGTTTCGGCGCGATCGGCTCGAAAATGTCCTTTTCGAACATGGACGAAATGTATGCCGCCGTCGGTTGCGGCGCCGTCACCGTAAATCAGATCATTCCCCGGCTTATCGATTTTTGTAAGCCTGCGCACGTTGCCGAAGACGCAAACCCAATCGAGGGCAAGCACGTAATCTACAAGCACAAAGTGTCGAGCGACGGCGTCGTGGTCAAAGGAATGGAGGGCTTGCTCGTCCGCTTTGCGGGCTGCTGTAACCCCGTCCCGGGCGACGACATCGTCGGATTCGTTTCGCGCGGCCGCGGCGTTTCCATTCATCGCGCCGATTGTCCGAACATGAAAAACGAGGACCCGTCGCGCATTCTCGAAGCGCACTGGTCGGGGAAAGAGGGCAGTTATACCACGAGTATAAAGATCACCGCGGCAGAGGACGCTCCGCTTCTTTCGATCGTGTCGTCCGTTTGCACGAAGCTCGGCTTGTTTGTGACGGCGATCAACGGAAGAATCGACACGAAAGCGCATTGCGCCGTCGTCGATATGACGATAAAACTCAACAAAAAAGACGATCTCGACGAACTGATCACACGGCTCAGAAACGAACCGACGATCATCGACGTTTTCCGAACGGTAATCTAAACAGGTAGTATAAAACAGGTAATATAAAACGATAACGTAAACCGACGATTCAAGACTTATTATGCAGACAAAAGTATACGAACTTTACACCCACGACTATTCGAGCAACCGATATATCGTGTATACGGACGACAACGACAAAGCGCTCGTCGTCGATCCCGGGCTTGATTATAACGTTACGATGGACGGCTTGAAAAAGACGGGCAAAACGCTCGGCGCGATTCTCATAACCCACGCCCATTTCGATCATATCGAGTCTGTGAAAAAACTGAAAGACGCGACGGGCGCGCCGATTTACATGGGCGAAAAAGATATTCCGCTTCTCGAATCGAACGGTCAGCTCGACTGGTATTTCGGAAAGAAACTCGACGCGTTTACCGTCGATAATCGACTTATAGACGGACTAATCGACGTTTGCGGGTTCAAAGTGAACGTCGTTCCGACGCCCGGCCACACTCACGGAAGCCTTACCTTCGTTATCGGAAACGCAGCTTTTACGGGCGACTCGATTTTTTGCGAAACGTACGGAAGAACAGATCTTCCGGGGAGCGACCCGAAAGAACTTATCGAGGGCGCGAAAAGACTTTTCGCTCTTCCTTCCGATTACGATCTCTATTGCGGGCACGGAAAAAACACGACGCTCGGCCACGAACGCGAGTTCAATCCGATAAGAAAACTTTTCTGATTTCAGATTTCACTTTTAACTTTTGAGGTACTATGGTCACGACGAACGTTGAACGGCTCGAGGGCGAGCTGAACGAGGTATACAACGAGTTTTTTTCGAACGAGGACGTTAAAATAAGCCTTATTTTCGAGGAAAAAGACGGCAAATTCGTTTATCGCGTTATATGCGGCGAAAGGACGAAAGAGTTTTCATACCCCGCGACTTACGACGGCGAGCTTGAGAGAAAACGCTTCGTCAAGCGTTACGCAAAACTCGGGCTTTACGAATTTTTGAGCGAACTTACGGGCAAAACTTTGCCTTGGGGCGCGCTCACGGGGATAAGACCGACCAAGCTTTTTTATCAGCAAGGCGCCGACCGCGAACGCTTTTTGAAAGACGTCATGCATGTGTCGGACAAAAAGTACGATATTCTTTCTCATATAGCCGAAGCGCAAAGCGCGATTTACGAGGAAAACGACGACAACGTCGATTTTTTCGTGGGTATCCCTTTGTGTCCGACGCGCTGTCAATACTGCTCTTTCATCTCTGCCGAAATAACGCCCAAAACCCCCGTTAACGAATATATAGAGGCACTTTGCAAAGAAATTTCCGAGTCGAAAAAACTCGTCGAAAACTTAAGAAGCGTCTACGTCGGCGGCGGAACGCCCGTGTCGATCGGAACGGAAAATCTAAAAAAAGTTCTCGACGCGATAGGCGAAGTGAATTGCGAATATACCGTCGAAGCGGGTCGCGCCGATTGCATAAACGACGAAAATCTCAAACTTCTGAAAGAATACGGAGTAACACGCATTTGCGTCAATCCGCAGACTTTTTGCGACCGCACGCTCGAGCTTATCGGGCGCAAGCATTCCGGGCGCGACGTTCTCGAAAAATACGAGCTTGCGAAAAAATACGGTTTCGACGTCAACATGGACTTGATTGCCGGTCTGCCGCTCGAAACTTTCGGCGTTTTCCGCGGCAGTCTTGAAATGGCGATCTCGCTTAAACCCGAAAACATAACGGTACACACGCTGTGCCTTAAAAAAGGCTCGAAACTTAAAGAATTGTGTTCGCGGCTGCCCGAGGGCGAGGTCGCGAAAATGATCGATTATTCGGGCGAGCGTTTGCTTGCCGCTGGCTATCGTCCGTATTATCTTTACAGACAGAAATATATGGCGGGCAATCTCGAAAACACCGGCTATGCGCTGCCCGGCAAGGAGTGCGTATACAACGTGGACGTAATGGAAGAAATCGCCCGGAACGTCGCTTGTGGCGCCAACGCCGTGTCCAAACGCATTTTCGGAAAAGAAAGCAGAATCGAGCGCATCGGCGCGCCTAAAGATCTTCATTCTTACATAACGAAAATCGACGAAATAATCGAAAAGAAACGCAGATTGTTCGAAGAGTAAGCCGATTTTTTCGGAAAAGTTTTTCGCTTCTGCGCATATTTTGTCCGCATTCCCGTGTTGTCAAGAAAACAACAAGAAATTTTTAAATATTTTTTGATTATTCTTCGATACGCTGGAAAAAATGGGGAAATAAAGCCCATAATGCTTTGATAAAACACAAAAACATCCTTTGACTCTCACGGATGTTTTTTCTTTTAACGCCAAAATAGCCGCTTTAAAGCGGCTTAAAACAATCGTAATATTCAATTAAATGTCGGAACGGCAAGCCTTTTAGCCATAAATACGTTTTCTTTGATACGGGAACGCCGAAATAGAACGGTTCGATTACTTGCATTGACTCGGGAAGCCCGAACACTTTCATCGGGATCGGGTTTTCGATACAGATTTTCGAGCAATCGGCATTGAGTATCATATAAAAAAAATCAGCCGCAGACTTTCCTTTCTCAAAACGTTCATTGTCAAATGCTCCGTCCTTTTAAAGGTTAACCGATCCGGCTTTCGTCAAAAACGTGCAAGGCGGAAAAGCGATATTCATATCCCATTTTTCAACAAAATGAAGTTCACCGTCACAAGTACGGAACTGACAATTTCCGTTTAGCAAAGGTTTAACGTCTGCCCAAATGTGCCATTCGGGTTTCTTTCCCGAACAAAATATCACGTCGCAACTATACGCTTCGTGATTTTTGGCTCGAAAAGCCTTACAAACTTCTTGTGATTCTTCGCACGCTACAAGTATTTTCATAATCAACCTATTTAACGTAGAGCTTACGTTTTATTATCAAAGGAGGGGAACGACTTTTCACCGCCGTTCAGGGTGGAAGAAAACAAAGAAAAAAACACGATTAAGAGTTTTTTCTCTTTTTCGTGTTTACTATAAAACATTTCAAGAACTTTTTGCTTACGAAAGAATATGAAAAAAACGAAAAAGTGCATAGTTTTTTTTGACAAAGGCAAAAAAATATGTTATGATAGCGTGCGTGAGTAAATAAGTTCGGATGGAGAAATACCCAAGAGGCCGAAGGGGCTCCCCTGCTAAGGGAGTAGTGCGGGATAACTGCAGCGAGAGTTCAAATCTCTCTTTCTCCGCCATTTGAAAACACTATCGATATTTGAACCCCGACGGTTCGATTATCGATAGTGTTTTTCTATTTTTTAGTATTTATGCGGGGTTTTTACCTTTTATTTTCATTTTCTTTATCGGACTAAAAACAGAAAAAACTAAAAAATTGATGTCAAAAATTATAATTTTTTATTTCCGAACCCCGCTTGTCCGATTGATTTATTCAAAATCTTCGGATTTTTCTTTATATTCGCGTTCTTTTTGATTCGGAGTCTTGTATTGCAGTTTTGCGTGAGGACGTTGCTCGTTATAAAACTCGATATATTCGTCAACGGCTTTATAAAATTCTTTTTCCGAACGATACTTTTTTCTGTATAATTCCTCGCGTTTTAATGATGCAAAGAATGATTCCATAACGGAATTATCATAAGGAACGTATGCTCGGGAAAATGAATGTGTAATTTGCAATGATTTCAGATAATCGTTCAATCCCTTTGAAATGTAATTTGAACCGCGATCGGTATGAAAAATAAGCGACGTAGACGGCTTTCGTTCTTCATATGCTGCTTTAAAAGTTGTTTTCACGAG
>CAKQKN010000117.1 GCA_934249215.1 uncultured Clostridia bacterium | reverse complement strand
ATAAGGCACTGCAGGCAAAACTCGATCCGTTCAGCGAAGAAGATCAGAACGCTCTTATCGATTACAGCTCCGGCATATTCAACGCCACGCTGGACAAACAAGGGCGCGTTGCTCTTCCTCCTCAGATCATTTCGCACGCAGGGCTTGAAAAAGATGTCAGCTCTATCGGTATGGGCGATCACGTTTGTCTTATGCGTAAGGATTTCAAAACGTTTACCGAACAGCAACACGTTGAAAATCTTAGCTATATAAGCAAGAAGAAACGGGTGTAAAAAATGGAGTTTTTACATGTGCCGGTGATGCTCGAAGAGTGTATGGACGCGCTTGAGTTAAAGGACGACGGAATTTATTTTGACGGAACGCTCGGCGGTGGAAATCATTCTTTCGAAATACTACGCAGAACGAAAAACGCACGACTTTTTGCAACGGATCTCGACATGTGCGCGATTGGCGCGGCGGGAGAGAAACTGAAGCAATTTAAAGACAGAGTTACTCTCGTTCACGATAACTTTAAAAATTTTCTCACGGTCAAGGCGAATCTCGGAATCGGTAAGATTGACGGTGCACTCCTCGATCTCGGCGTGTCGAGTTATCAGCTTGACGAGCGGAGTCGCGGATTTTCGTATATGGCCGATGACGTGCGGTTGGACATGCGCATGGATGAAGATTCTCCGCTCACCGCATACGACGTCGTTAACGGTTACAGTGAAAAGAAACTGAAAGATATCTTGTTTTTATATGGGGAAGAACGGTTTTCTGCGAATATCGCGGCAAACGTCGTGAAAGAAAGGGCGAAGGCTCCTATCTCGACGACGGGCGAACTCGTCAGAATAATCGAAAAAAGTATTCCGGCAAAATTCAAGAAAGACGGGCATCCCGCCAGAAGGTCTTTCCAGGCAATCAGAATCGAAGTAAACGGGGAGCTTGACGGACTTGATAAAGCGCTTCACGATATTGCTTCAGAGTTAAAGAAAGGCGGAAGGCTTGCGGTTATTACCTTCCATTCGCTTGAGGACCGCATTGTCAAACGAGCTTTCGTAGATTTGTCCACGGGGTGTACCTGCGACAGAAGTATTCCGGTATGTATATGCGGAAGAACGGAGCAGGCAAAATTGGTTACGAAAAAACCTTTGATCGCCGGCGAAGAAGAATTACGGAGAAACCCGCGCAGTTCGAGTGCAAAATTGCGCGTAATCGAAAAAATTTGATTTTGCGAAAGCGAAATCGTCGCAAAAACAAGCGAATCGTCGGCTTTACCGCTCGGCAGTCCGCTTAAGAAAATAAGACTAATTCCTAAAATAAGTATAAATAAGAATAAAACAGGAGGGGAGGCAATATGTATAATAGCGAAAAACGCAAATCGGGATATGACGTCGAATACGCCGATTTTGAGCCCGAAATGACTTCTGCGCGCAATGCGCGCGCACGTTCCGAACACGTTGAAGAACGCAAGGAAACCCGCCCGACCAGAGAATTCGGATCTTCCGCCTCGTTTGAGCGACTCATAGACGAAAAACCCGAACGCAATATCGAGGACGACCTCGTTCCGTCCGGCACCACGATGCAGTTCGTGGGGCGCGATCGTAAATACGTTTACGAGGATATGAACGATCTCGACGAAAAGAAAGAATCCGTAACCGCAAAGGAAGGGCTCAGCGGAAAGAGCAAGATCATGATTGCAGTTTACGCAATCGTTGTTCTGACCGTGTTCACGC
>CAKQKN010000116.1 GCA_934249215.1 uncultured Clostridia bacterium | reverse complement strand
CGGCGGTTGACGCAAAAGTTTACGGCAGAGAAAAAAGGCTGACGGAAAAGGTTAACGGCAGAGAAAAAAATCGGCGATCGGAAAAGTTGACGATTTAATTTGCGCAAAATGCCGCGAAATTTAAATTATATTGAAAGAAAATGCTTAAAGATATATCGTTCGGGCAGTATTACAAGACGAAATCTTTCGTTCATTCGATGGATCCGAGGGTGAAACTGCTCGTCTTAATTGCATATCTCGTGACCGTATTTCTCGTAAAGAATTTTTACGGGTTTATCGCTGCGGGATTTTTTATGGCGACGGCGATCGTTTTTTCGCGCGTGCCGGTGCTGAAAGTGCTGAAAAGCATTAAGGGCGTGATTTTCATCATTCTGTTTACGGTGCTTTTAAACATTCTGTTTTCCGGGGCGGACAGCGGAACGGTGGTCGTTACGATCGGGAAACTCAAAATAACCGACCGCGCGCTGTACTTTTCGGCGTTTATGGCGCTTCGGCTTACGCTTCTCGTCCTCGGGACCTCGTTGCTTACGCTCGCGACCACGCCCGTCGAACTTACGGACGGAATCGAAAGTCTGCTTTCGCCGCTTAAGGTCGTAAGATTTCCCGTACACGAACTCGCACTCATAATGAGCATCGCGCTACGTTTTATTCCTACGATTGCCGAGGAAGCCGAACGAATCACGAACGCGCAGAAGGCGCGCGGCGGGCAGTTCGACACGGGCGGTCCGATCAAAAAGATCAAAGCGATGATCCCCGTTCTCGTACCTCTTCTCATCGGCTCGTTCAGACGGGCGGAAGAACTCGGCGACGCAATGGACGCGCGGTGTTATAACGGCAGTAAAAACCGCACGCGTTATAAAAAACTGACGATGACATGGCGGGATCTCGTCGCGACTTTGTTTTTCGGGGCGGTGCTTGCCTCGGTAATCGTGCTCAACGCAAAGATGGGGGCGATTTTATGAGAGTGGTTCTCGTTTTGCAGTATCACGGCAGGGATTTTTGCGGGTGGCAGGTTCAGCCGGGGCTTCGCTCGGTGCAGGGCGTGCTCGAGGAAACTCTTTTGAAACTCACCGGTGCGAAATGTACCGTTATCGGCAGCGGCAGAACGGACAGCGGCGTTCATGCGCTTCGTCAGGTCGCGCACTTCGACACCGAGTTTGCGGGTATTCCCGCGGACAGATATAGTTTCGCGCTCAACGTGGTTTTGCCGCCGGACGTAAAGGTGATTAAAAGTTTTCTTGCGCCCGAAAATTTTCACGCGCGGTATTCGGCGAAGAAGAAAACTTATCGCTATTCGTTTTACGTGAGCGATTGCACGTTGCCGATGTTTGACGACCGCGCGATTCAGATTTATAAAACGGACGTCGAAAGAATGAAAAAAGCCGCTTCTTTCGTCGTGGGCGAGCATGATTTCAAGTGCTTTCTCGCCGCAGACAGCGACGTTATCGACACCGTGCGCACGGTTTACTCGTGCTCGGTCGAGAACCGCGGGAATTTTATCGATCTCACCGTTTGCGGCAACGGTTTTTTGTATAATATGGTAAGGACGATCGCGGGGACGGTATATTTTGCGGGAATCGGGAAGATCGAACCGGAGTTCGTGAAAGAAATAATCGAAAGCAAAAATCGCGAAATGGCGGGCAAAACGCTCGCCGCGAAAGGGCTTACGCTCGTCGACGTGAGCTATCCGGAGTTTTCCGCTTCGGATTATTGACGATAATATTCATTTTTTTGGGACGCCGGGCATGTTGACGGCTTGCGCCTTTTAATTTAAGGTAAAAATGGAATATATCAGGATTACGGAAGAAAATATCGACAAAGAACATATTTGTTGCGCTACGTCGGGCAAGCAGAGCGAGGCGAAAAAACAGTGGATGAAAGAGCGTTTCCGCGACGGGCTTGTTTTTTACAGGAAGCGCCGAGCGCGTTAAGTGTTTTATCGAGTATATACCCGCCGAAAACGCGTGGGTTCCGATCGACGCGGACGGATAACGGATATGTTTATATAAATTGTCTGTGGATTGCGGGCTCGAGGTGCCACACTTATGACGGTTTTATTGTGTTACAATTTTTTACGAAAAAAAGAAACAATCTAAACTCTATTTCGTTATTTTGTTTTCATCAATTATTTACTTACTTCTATTAGCCGGTTTGACATTGAGCCGGGAAAAAACTTGTCGCGGGCGCGTTTTTCGGCAAAAAAAACAGGGAAACGGTGAAGGTATCCGTTTCCCTGTCGTAAACGCTGTGCGTTTACTGAAAAAGAAGGAGATGGGTTGGCAAAAATTGCCTGTAAGGAACTGTTGCATCACTGCTTTCGTTCTTTACGCTCGCATTATAACACGACAAAAGTAAACTTGCGGTTACAATTCAGTAAAATATAAGTAAAATGTGAGTAAATATTTTTTTGATTTTTCTGAGCGATCAAAGCCGCGGAAAAGACCGATACGGGTATGTTTTTATTTTTGCACGGGTAGCGCGGTTTTGTTCTATTTTCGTCAAAATCTATCATAATTCTATTATTATTCGCAAAAGAAAGCGAAAAAAGATTGACTTGCTTTTACATAAAGTGTATAATCGTTTTCGGTAATCGGGCGGAGATATAATCCGCTGTTTGCCCGCCTTGCCATATTCGAAGTCATATCGAACGGGCGCAAAACGACATGGCGCAAAAACGATATAATAAAAACTATTTAATATTTTTTGGAGGAACAAAAAATGGCAAAAGTCAGAGTTGGTATCAACGGATTCGGACGTATCGGACGTCTTGCTTTCAGACAGATGTTTGATGCAAAGGGTTATGAAGTAGTTGCTATTAACGATCTTACAGACGCAAAGATGCTCGCGCATCTTTTGAAGTATGATTCCGCACAGGGCAGATACAAATATGCGGATCAGGTTTCGTACGAAGTATATGAAGATGCCGGCGATAAACAGCCCAAGGGTGCTCTTATCGTAAACGGTAAGAAGATCAATATTTACGCTGAAAAGGACGCTGCGAACATTCCTTGGAAAAAGAACAAGGTTGACGTAGTTCTCGAGTGCACCGGTTTCTATACCTCCAAGGCTAAATCGGAAGCTCACCTCAAAGCCGGCGCAAAGAAAGTCGTTATTTCCGCTCCTGCAGGAAACGATCTTCCCACCGTCGTTTACAACGTAAACCAGAACGTTCTCACCGCAGAGGACAAGATCATTTCGGCTGCTTCCTGCACGACGAACTGCCTCGCTCCGATGGCTTACAACCTCAATAAGCTCGCTGCTATCAAGAGCGGTATCATGACGACCGTTCACGCTTACACCGGCGACCAGATGGTTCTCGACGGACCTCACCGCAAAGGCGACCTCAGAAGAGCAAGAGCCGCTGCCATCAATATCGTTCCTAACTCCACCGGCGCTGCTAAAGCTATCGGTCTCGTTATTCCCGAACTCAACGGCAAACTCATCGGTTCCGCACAGCGCGTTCCCGTTTGCACCGGTTCGACCACCATTCTCGTTGCCGTCGTAAAGGGCGAAGTTACCGTTGAACAGGTTAACGCCGCTATGAAAGCAGGTTCCAACGAATCTTTCGGATACACCGAAGAGCCCATCGTTTCTTCCGACGTTATCGGAATCACCTACGGTTCGCTGTTCGACGCTACTCAGACCATGGTTAAGTATATGCCCGAAACCGACGAAACTCAGGTTCAGGTCGTTTCCTGGTACGACAACGAAAACTCGTACACCAGCCAGATGGTCAGAACGATCAAATATTTTGCTGAACTTCAGTAATTCGAACTTAGAAAACGAAGAGGCTGTCGCTTAATGCGGCAGCCTTATTCAGTTTTCGAAAAAAAGCAACGGTCGGCATTTCGGGTGCAGAAAAATGCGGATATCGTTGAGAGTAACGGGCGAAATTTGCCTATTGGCTTAACGGGCGAGAATTTGCGGATCGGCGGGAATCCGATCGGGGGAGGCGTAATGGAATATATCGCGCGAATACGAAACGATTTCAAAGACAAGTTCGGAATTCCGCGGCAGAGCGGGAGAGTTAAAAACATCTCGAAAATCGTGTTCGAGCCGAAATATCGCGATCCGCAGTCGCTTCGCGGAATCGAAGCGTTCTCGCATTTGTGGATTTTGTTCGATTTTTCGCTCGCTCGTCGAGAGGACGGCGGTTGGTCGCCGACGGTGCGCCCGCCTCGGCTCGGAGGTAACGAACGAATGGGCGTTTTTGCCACAAGGTCGCCTTTTCGTCCGAACGGAATCGGGTTGTCGTCCGTAAGGCTGGTCGGTGTTTCGCATAGTGTTGCGGACGGGACGTTTCTTACCGTAGAGGGGGCTGATCTGCTCGACGGAACTCCGATTTACGACGTTAAACCGTACTTGCCGTACTGCGATTGCCACGTTGACGCCGCGGGCGGGTTTGCCGACGCGTTCGTCGATCATCGCCTTGTCGTAAACGATCCCGACGGGTTGCTCCGCGCGCTTCCCGAAGCTGACGCTGCCGTCGTTCGCGATTGCATTGCCGAAGATCCGCGCCCCGCTTACAAGACGGACGGGGAAGAGTATGCCATGCGCTACGGCGATTTTGACGTTTCCTTTTATGCAAGCGGCACGGAAGCGACGATAACCCGCGTGAAAAAAATTCAGAATGGGAGATAGGGGTGACGAACGGAAGCTCTATAGAAATTTCTATGAAGAGAATAGTTTTCATTTGCCTCGGCAACATTTGTCGCAGTCCGATGGCGGAATTCGTTTTTAAAAAACTCGCTGCCGATTGCGGCAGAGAAAAAGATTTCGAGGTGTGTTCGCGCGCGACGAACGACGAGGAAGCCGGGAATCCCGTGTATCCTTATGCCGAAGCCGAACTTAAAAAGCACGGAATATCTTGCCGCGGCAAATACGCCGTTCAACTTAAAAAATCAGATTATGCGGCAGCCGATCTTTTCGTCTGTATGGACGACGGCAACGTGCGCTCGGCAACGCGCATTTTCGGCGGCGATCCGCTCGGTAAGATCGTTAAACTTCTGTCGTTTTACGGGAGCGACGAGGATATAGCCGATCCTTGGTACACCCGTCGTTTCGACGTCGCATACGAGCAGATCGAGAAAGGGTGCCTGGCTATGCTCGAGGCGTTGTAAATTGCAAAAGGCGGGCGTATAGGTCGATTATCGGCGGTTTCGGCTTTGTTTAAGATTTTTTTCCGCGGGCGAAATTTCGCTCGTCGGGAAAAGATATTTCGTCAGTCGAATATCAAAGGTTTGACTTAAACCTCGCTATATTATATAATGAATGTGAAGCGGTTAAATCCGTTATAGGAGAGTGTATGGACAGACAAACGGTGCTTGTCATCGATTTCGGTGGACAGTATAATCAGTTGATAGTAAGACGCGTCAGAAATCTGCGCGTGTATGCGGAACTCGTTCCGTCGACGGTGACGATCGAAAGGATCAAATCGATAGCGCCCGTCGGAATAATCTTTACGGGCGGTCCGTCGAGCGTTTTTGCGGAAAACTCGCCGAAGATCGACCCGAAAATATTCAATCTCGGCATTCCCATTCTCGGAATTTGCTACGGAATGCAGCTTACGGCGCATACGCTCGGAGGCAAGGTCCGGCACGCGGACGTGCGCGAATACGGAAGAAGCGCGATTACTTATGCGGACAATCTGCTTTTCGACGGAGTTGAAAAGCATAATTATTGCTGGATGAGCCATACCGATCAGGTAAACGAACTGCCGGACGGGTTCAAAGTCATCGCTTCGACCGCGACTTGCCCGATTGCGGCTTATTGCAACGAAGAACGCAGGATTTACGCCGTGCAGTTCCATCCAGAGGTCGTACACACCATCGGCGGAAACACGATTTTGTCCAACTTCCTTTATAAAGTCTGCGGTGCCGCGGGCGATTGGAAGATGACCGACTTTGCCGCCGAACAGGTCAAGGCGATAAGAGAAAAGGTCGGCGACGGTAAGGTGCTTTGCGCGATGAGCGGCGGCGTGGACAGTGCGGTTGCAGCAACGATTATACATAAAGCGGTGGGGGATAATCTCACTTGTATTTTCGTCGATCACGGGCTTCTTCGCAAAAACGAAGCCGATCAGGTAATGAAAGTTTTCAAGGAAGAGCGCGGAATGAACCTGATTAAGGTTGACGCCGGCAAACTCTTCCTCGGGAATCTTCGCGGAGTCAAAGAACCCGAAAAGAAGAGAAAAATCATCGGAAAGACCTTTATCGACGTTTTCAGCGAACAAGCGAAACTCATCGGCAAGGTGGACTTCCTCGTTCAGGGCACGATCTATCCTGACGTGATCGAGAGCGGACTGGGCAACAGTGCCGTCATAAAAAGTCATCATAACGTAGGCGGGCTTCCGTCAGTCGTCGATTTCAAGGAGATAATCGAACCCCTTCGCAGTCTGTTCAAGGACGAGGTGCGCGAACTCGGGCTGTCGCTCGGGCTTCCCTCAGAAATCGTCAATCGTCAGCCGTTCCCCGGTCCGGGGCTTGCGATAAGAATTATCGGCGCGGTTACAGCGAAAAAGGTCGCTATTCTTCAGGAAGCGGACGCAATTTTCCGCGAAGAAATCGCGAAAGCGGGGCTCGACAAGGTTATATGGCAATATTTTGCGGTGCTTACCGGGATGCGCTCCGTCGGCGTTATGGGCGACGAACGTACTTACGACTATACGGTGGCGCTTCGCGCCGTCACGAGCGTGGACGGAATGACCGCCGACTGGGCCGATATCCCGCACGACGTGCTTGCGACCGTTTCGTCGCGAATCGTCAACGAAGTTAAGGGCGTGAACCGCGTGGTTTACGATATTACGGGCAAACCCCCCGCGACCATCGAGTGGGAGTGAGCGGTCCGGTTTGCGGCGTTTGATTTTATAATGTGATGATAAAAAAATTCTGCAATAAATGTTGGGGCGTGAAGAAAAACGCTCCGACATTTTTTGATTTTCAGGCAAAAAAAGAGAGCATAAAATTAAAAAATCCGATAGAATCAGTTGCAAACAAAAAACAAAGGATTTTTAACTTATGCTCGACTCACAGTTTATCAAAAATGCGTCGGGATTGCGTTCTTTTTGGTGATGCGGAAAGTGAGTTCGATCATTGTCAGCATAAGTGCAATGAAGAAAATCAGATAAATCGGCATGATTTCGAAGCCGACCGCGTTGCCGATCAGCCCGAAGAGGGGCGGGCAGAAAGTCGAACCGATATATGCGCTCGCCATTTGTATGCCGATGATCGCGCCGGAGTTTTCCGCGCCGAAATTCTGTGGCGTCGAATGAATGATACACGGGTAAATGGGGGCGCAACCGAGTCCGATCACGACGAATGCAACGACCGCTACGGTATATGAAGCGATCGGCAAAAACAGCGTGACGATTCCGCACGTGAGAATCGCCGTTCCGAGCAGAATCATTTTTCTGTCGCCGAGTTTGTCGGTTATGAATCCGCTTATAAACCGCCCGACGGTGATTCCGATATAGAATAGCGAAGCGAACGTTGCGGCACGTTCGGCGGCGATTCCTTTCACTTCGACGAAGTACGTGCTTGCCCACTGCATCGACGTCGCTTCCGCCGCGCTATACGCCATAAAACCGATAAGAAGGAACGGAACGCCTTTTATTTTCAGCGCCCCCGCGACGCCGAGGCTCTTTTTCGTTTCTTCGGCGGGCGAAGAGTTGACTTTCCACACGGGCAGTGTGACGAGAAGAAGCGCCGCTATCGCGAGTTGCGCAAAGCCCACGATGCGATAGCCGTCGTTCCACGTCAGTCGGTTTAACGCATAGCCCATGATGAACGGGCTGACGATCGTTCCGACGCCCCAGAAGCAGTGCAGCCAACTCATGTGTTTTGCTTTGTAGTGAAGCGCGACGTAGTTATTGAGGGCGGCGTCGATCGCCCCGGCGCCCAGTCCGTAGGGGATTGCGAAAACGATCAGCATCCAGAATTTCGTCGCAAAAGAAAAGCCGAAAAGTGCGATTACAGTTAAAAATACGCTCGATACCGTCACGATTCGCGTTCCGAGTTTTGTCGTCAGTCTGTCGGATAAAATGCTCGATACGACCGTTCCGCCCGAAATTATCATCGACACGATGCCCATATACGATATCGGCACGCCGAGTTCTTCGTGCATGACCGGCCAGCCCGAGCCGAGAAGCGAATCGGGCAGCCCCAGGCTGATAAACGCGAGATAGATGAGCGCGAGAAGTAACGAATACATAATATTTTCCTTCGTTTTGTGTGTTTTTGCGTGGATTTTTTTAAGGGATTCCATTCCTTATCACTAATTACCGAAAAGGCGACTTTTTAGCCCTTTTCCGTGACCGCTCGGGCATAACCGTTTACGGTTGCACTAATCTGTTGCCTTAAAGCCGTCTTTTAGACATCTTTCGGCAAACACTCGCTTGCAGTATGGCATACAACTTCGTTCGTGTTTGCCAAAATCTGC
>CAKQKN010000115.1 GCA_934249215.1 uncultured Clostridia bacterium | reverse complement strand
TGCGGCGCAAAATCGGTTACTTATGCGTTAAACAACCTTCAACGTATGGCATACTGTTTCGGTTGTTTGCCTTTAATTACCTCGATTTATCGCCGCACAAATGCAAGGCACCTTAAAGCCGTATTTTGTGTGCAGATTTCGGCAAACACGAACGAAGTTGTATGCCATACTGCAAGCGAGTGCTTGCCGAAAGGTGCTTAAAAGACGGCTTTAAGGCAACAATGTTTTGGTTCCTTTATGGCTCACTCCCATCAACGTACGTCGAGTACGATTTCGGTCGTTTGCCTTGCAAAAACCGTACCGCAAGACGGCGATTTCTTCTCCGCAAAAATGCGTAGCACCGAAAAGAGCACATTTTTAGATGATTTTTCGCGAGCGCGAGGCGGCCGTACTCGACGTACAGCAATCGAGCGGTCACGGAAAAGGGCTAAAAAGTCGCCTTTTCGGTAATTAGTGATGACGAATGGAATCCCTATCCTTTCTTTCGGTTGCTTTTTTTTGCGGGCGATGATATAATAAAATGCATAGCATAGTATTATACGCTCGGCTGCGGTCGGTTTGCGCTCGGGCGATGTAAACGAAAATTCTTGCGGAGGTGTCGTTTTGAGAATCGAACAACTGAAAAATATGCTTTCCGCACGGGTTGCCCCGGTATATTTCGTTTGCGGCGACGACGCGTATTTCCGCGAACTTGCGGTAAAGACGATCCGGAAAAAATGCGTGACTTCGCCCGAACTTAATTTTATATCTTTCGACGGCAAATATGCGCTTTCAAATCAGAACGAAGTCGTTCTCGCGCTGTTACAGTACCCATTCATGAGCGAAAAACGTATGGTCGTTCTCCGCGAATTTTATCCGACGGCGAAAGATCTTAAAAGCGGCAAGATAGAGGGCTATCTGAACGCGCCCGCCGACTCGTCCGTTCTCGTGATAGTCGATTCGGCTCCGTGCGACGCGCTGAAAAAATATTCGTCGGTCGAGGTCGTCGATTGCGGCAAGGCGGACGAAAACGTTCTTATCAAATATATTTCGGTAACGCTCAAACACGCGGGGCTTATCATCACCGTCGCGAACGCGCGGCTGATCTGCGAATTCTGCAAGTCGGACATGACGAGAATCAGCGGCGAGGTCGAAAAACTTTGCGCCTATTGCCACGGCAACGCCGAAGTGACGGAGAGCGACATAAGGGAGCTCGTCACCAAAGAGCAGGACTATCAACTGTATGAACTGACGGAAAACGTCGCAAGGAAAAAATACGACGCGGCTTACGCCATAATCGAGGACATGAGATCGAAAAGCAACGATCTTCAGCGGCTTTTTTCCGTTTTATATAACTATTTCAGGCGTCTGTTTTTCTGCGCGACGACGCAAAAAAGCGACGAGGGGCTGGCGGCGTTGCTCGGAGTCAAGCCGTTCGCCGTTAAAAAATCGCGCGAGCAGGCGGCTCGGTTTACGCCTAAACGACTGAAAAAAATAATCGACGTATTTTCCGCTTACGACACCGATTTCAAAAGCGGAAAAGTTTCGGCGGACGCGGCTTTTTACATCTGTCTTGCCGAGATCATGCAGTAAATTGCGCCAACGGATCAAGCGGCGATCGAAAGGTCTGCGGCGCGACAAAAAACGGTGAACGACGTCGCTTACGACACGCTTAAAAACGACTGCGAAAAAAATCGCTCAAAACGCTTTATTTTTTTCTGGTTATACTGTATAATATAATATCGTAGTACAATATTAGCATGCGGCGCGCGGGCTTGACGGCTTGCGGCGTTTTATCCGCGGAGATTGATATGGAAAAAACTTTAGCCGAAAGATTAGAATACTTTTTCAGTAATCTGAAGCCGATTTATGCGTTGGAGTTCGCGCTCCTCGCGGTCGCGTTCTTTTTGTCGCTCAACATTCTGCGCAAGAACAACGCGAAACCCATAATCTGGTTTTTCGTTTTATACACGCTGGCGGTGTCGTTGATCTGCATGATTTCCGACATGCCGGGCTACACGGTGTGGTTTCTGATCGCCGTGTTCGTGCTTGCCGTCGTGGTAATGTTCGCCACGGAGATTAAGCGCGCGGTGTGGGATCGCTCGAGCAAGGGGCTCGATATCAAGCATTCCGAGCACGATTCCGACGGCGACGACGCGAAAACCTGCATAAACGAGATCATCAAAGCCGTTCAGAGTATGTCGAAAAACAACGTCGGCGCGATCATCATTTTGTCGAACTCGAACATTCCGACGGGCATTCTGGACACGGGTATTTCGGTGAACTCGCAGATTTCGTCCGAACTCATCGAAAGCATTTTCTTCCCGAAAACGCCGCTCCATGACGGCGCTATGATCATCAACGACACGAAGATTCAGGCGGCGGGGTGCTTCTTGCCTTTGTCGCAGGAAATAAATCTGCCGAAAGAACTCGGAACTCGCCATCGCGCGGGCATCGGTATCACCGAAACGATCAACGTTACTTCGATTATCGTTTCCGAGGAAACGGGCGTTATCTCGGTCGCGCACGGCGGAAAACTCAAACGCTATGCCGACACGGAAATGCTTAAAAACACGCTCAGAAACTTCTATTGGAAAGAGAAAATAAATTAAGGAGCCGGATATGAAGAAAATCGATTATAAAAAAAGCGGAAACATTTTGTCTGCCATTCCGTATATTCTCATTGCGGTGGCTCTTGCGTTCATCACGCTGCTCGCCGTTCACGTATAACGCTCGGCGGTCGGTCGTGTGACCTGAGAGTTCTTCGGCGGTGGTCTTTTTCGGACCATGCTGGAACTTTCGAAAGGTGAATAACGGGGTTTTCGTCGTCCGACGAAAAAACGCCTTGTCGGTCAGACAGGGCGTTTAGTTTCTTTATTGAAGTTGCGTCGTCGTAAGTCGATCAAAGATTTTGCGCTTGCGGCGAAAAAATCTTTTCTGAGAGATAACCGCGCGATATGCAAAAATGCGGAAAGAGTGGGTTCGATAATCGTCAGCGGTATTTGCGAAGCAAGCCTTTGACTTTCGCGATGACACTCGCGCTGTCGACGACGATGTCGGTCATCGTCGGGTTTTCGGGGTGGAGGATAATTTTTCCGTCCCGTCTGAAAAAACGTTTCACGGTGGCGGAATCATCCACGAGCGCGACGACGATGTCGCCGTTATCGGCGGAGTCGGTTTTCTCGCAAATGATTTTGTCGCCGTTAAGGATTCCCGCTTCGATCATACTTTCGCCTTTGACCTGAAGAAGAAAACAAGTGCCGCCCCCGACGAATTCGGGCGGAAGCGGGTAATATCCTTCGAGGTTTTCGACTGCAAGTATCGGTTCGCCTGCGGTGACGGTTCCGACGAGGGGTACGCTCACGAACTCGGGCGTGTCGGTAAGGGAAATGGCGCGATTCTTGTTGGCGTTCCGCGTGATGACTCCGCGTTCCTCGAGTTTGTCAAGATAGTAGTGCGCGGTGGCGGTCGACTTGATCCCGAGCGCGCGGCAGATTTCGCGAACGGACGGCGGATAGCCGTTCTCGCATTGATATTTTCTGACGTATTCGGCGACGCCGAGCAGTTTGTCTTCGATTTTTCCCATTATGACCTCCGACGCTAACGGTCTGTTGCCGTTCTCGTTTTGATTATATCATGCGGAAAGATAAAAAGCAAACGTTTGTTCATATTTTTTTTATAATTTTTTTCTGTTCTTATCCGCGGGAAGTCGTTTGACGAAAGCGGACGAGGGGAGGTGTGTTATATGAAAAGAAATAAAGTCGGGGACGGCAAATGCGTGCTTTACGACCGCGACTGCATCGGTTGCGGCGAATGCGAATTTTGCGATCTCGATCCGCTCAAAATCTGCGATAACTGCGGAAAGTGTCTGCAAACGGACGATTACGCCGCGATAAAGATCGACGGCATTTTTGAATCGGTTTCTCATCCGCTTGGCGATCACGCCAATGTCTGTTGCGACGACGATTGTTGCGACGACGATTGTTGCGATTGCGGACACGAACATATGCACAATCATTCACATAAACACTAAAAATAGATCGGGATTAAATTCCGACAGCCGAAAGAAGTCGGGAGGTAAGGGCGGATCGTCGAAAAAGAGCGACGGGAATATCGGGCGGATGCGGTTATTTGCTTTGCCCGGGGCATATATTTTATTATGGTACTTGAAAATCTGCGTTCGATCACGGACGTAAACAATTTGACGCTCGACGATCTTCGGACGCTTTGCGACGAAATTCGGAGCGAGATAATCGACGTCGTCGGGAAAAACGGCGGACATTTGTCATCTGCGCTCGGGGCTGTCGAAGCGCTCGTTTCGCTTTGTTCGGTGTATGATTTTTCCGTCGATAAAATATTTTTCGACGTCGGGCACCAGTCGTACGCTTTCAAGATTTTAAATGTCGGGAAGGAAAAATTTTCCGCCGTCAGGCTCGAGGGCGGCGCGAGCGGCTTTTGCGGCGACGATAAGAATTCCGCCGACGGGTTCATCGGCGGGCATGCGGGTAACTCTCTTGCCGCTGCGAGCGGTTACGCTTTCGCCCGCGACTTAAAAGGTGGTGAAGAAAACCTCGTCGTGTTCGTCGGAGATGCGTCCATGTTCAACGGCGAAAATCTCGAGGCGCTTTTCGTTAATGCAGAAAAACCGAAAAAATTTCTCGTCGTGTTCAACGATAACGGAATGAGTATTTCGGAAAACCGCAACGGCGCATATCGATTCTTTTCCAAAATCGCGCTTAAAAAAAGCTACGGCAACACAAAGCGCTTTTTGCACAAAGTGCTCGGTAACAGACTTATAGCCCGCTGTCTTAAAAGGCTCAAGTCGAATTTCAAACATTCGGTTTCGCCCGCAACAGTGCTGGACGAAGTGGGTTTCAAGTATTTCGTCGTGCCGGACGGACACGATGTCAAGACCTTGCGCGCGGCGCTTTCGGAGATCAAACAGCGCGAAAAGCCGTGCTTTCTGCATATCAAAACCGTCAAGGGCAAGGGGTATGCGGCAGCCGAAAACGATCCCGAAAACTATCACGGCGTGAGCGGCGGAATGAAAACGAGCGTCAACGACTTTTCGGCGTGCGTGTCCGGGTGTTTGATCGAACTTGCCGAAAAAGACGACAGAATCGTCGCGATTACCGCGGGAATGAAAACGGGAACGGGACTTTCGGAATTTGCCGAGCGTTTTCCCGAAAGATTCGTTGACGTCGGCATTTGTGAAGAATATGCCGTCACCGCGGCGGCGGGTATGGCGTATAACGGACTGAAACCGGTCGTCTGTATTTATTCGACTTTTCTGCAACGCGCTTACGATCAGCTCGTCGTCGACGTATGCATGCAAAATCTGCCCGTGACTTTTATGATCGACAGATCGGGCTTCGTCGGGTCGGACGGAAAAACTCATCAGGGCTTGCTCGATTTCGGCTATCTTCGCACGATTCCGGGGCTTTGCGTTCTCGTTCCGAAAGACGCGGGCGAACTTAGAAAAATGCTCAAGTATTCCGTTTCCTGCAACCGACCCGTTGCGATCGCTTATTGTAACGGCAAATTAAGAAATATAACCGATATGACGGATGGCTCCGAGATCGACGAATTTTCCTCACCCGGGAAATGGGAACTTTTAAGGCGAGGGAACAAAGTCGCGATTTTTGCCGTCGGAAATCGGATGATATCACTCGCGCTCGGAACTGCCGAAAATTTCGGCGATTCGGTCGCCGTCGTCAACGCTCGGTCCATAAAACCGCTCGACGAAAAAACGCTGGACGATTTCGTCGGATTTTCCGTCGTTACGCTGGAGGAAAACTCGCCTTGCGGCGGGTTCGGCGAGGGCGTCGCGGCGTATTACGCGCCGAAAAACAAAACGACGCCGACCGTGATCGTTTCTGCGGGCGACGCTTTCTGTGAACACGCTACCGTCGAAAGACAACTTAAGAAAAGCGGGCTTTCGGTTTCCGATTTATGCGAAACCGTCCGCAAGCTTCTTTGATTTTCGTGCCGCATTTTGAGTATTTAAAACCCCGCTTATTCGTCGTTAATCGACTTATAGGCGGGGTTATGTGTTTTTTTGATCGAAAAACGGCGTTATCTTTCGTCGATGTCGTAGCCGAGTTTTTCGAGCCGCGACAAAATGCCGCTCATGCTGCGTTTATGCGCGCTTGCCATTTTTTCGAGCGGGGCGCCGGCTTCCGCTCTTTCGAGAAGCGCCGCGTCCTCTTCTTCCGTCCAGCGTTTTTTGCCGTTTTCGCCGTCGTCGACGATCAGCCCGAGTTTGACGAGCCGCGAAACAATTCCGCTGAGACTGCGAGAGTGCGCTTTTGCGATCCGCGCGACTTTCCAGCCTTTTCCGAACTGGGCTTTAAGTTTTTCGTCCTCTTTATCCGTCCATTTCGTGTTGACTTTGGACAGTTTTTTCTGATCTTCCTGCTTCAAAAGAAGCTTTGCGTATTCGTTTAAATAGTTCGCGGAAGCTTTCAGAATAAGGGCGTTTTCTTCGTTTTTTTTCTGCGAGTTCGCTAATTCGCTGACTTTTTCCGCCAAAGCGGCG
>CAKQKN010000114.1 GCA_934249215.1 uncultured Clostridia bacterium | reverse complement strand
GCAGATTTTGGCAAACACGAACGAAGTTGTATGCCATACTGCAAGCGAGTGTTTGCCGAAAGATGTCTAAAAGACGGCTTTAAGGCAACAGATTAGTGCAACCGTAAACGGTTATGCCCGAGCGGTCGCGGAAAAGGGCTAAAAAGTCGCCTTTTCGGTAATTAGTGATGACGATTGAAATCCCTATGGTTCTTGAACTGTGTTTTCGTGAAGAAAAGCGTTGAAGGTAAAACTTAAGACAGACAAAAACTCGTCTATCGGTCGATTATCGGCATATAAAAGAGTTTTTCGTTTTTTTGTCGTGGTTTCGACGGACGGATCAGTCGAATTCGACCGTCCGTTTAAATTTTGCGGCGTATGTTCCGCCCGCGCAAACTGCGAGGTTCTTGACCTTTTGTTGTTAACTTGCGAATTGAAAAAAATACGCAGCCGAAACTGCGTATTTTTTACGTTGGTGAAGATAGTTGGACTCGAACCAACGACCTCATGCATGTGAAGCATGCGCTCTAACCGACTGAGCTATACCTCCGCTGACATCATTCGCTATTTTATCACAATTCGCCGCGTTTGACAATCCTTTTTGATAAAAAAATAGGAAAACGATTGAATTTGAATTGCTTTTGCATATTTTTTGTGATATAATCTTCTTCGCCAATCGGGAGTTATGGTCGGTTATCGGGGTGTAGCGCAGTTTGGTAGCGCGCTTGAATGGGGTTCAAGAGGTCGCAAGTTCGATTCTTGTCACTCCGACCATAAAAAAGGCACTTGTTGTTTTACAAGTGCTTTTTTCGGTTATACGGTAATTATTCGGGCAATTATTTTTGCCGTGACTACTTTCGTGCGTGTGTACCATAATTATTTATGAGTTTTATGCGCGACAATACGTTTCGGTAATTTGTTTCGGTCGCTAAACGCCGACAAGGGAGGGAGTTATGAAAAAGTACGGGCATATCGTAAGGGCTGCGTTGCTATCCGTTTTATTCGGGATTGTAAACGCGTTGAGCTGTAAACTATTTATCGTGCCGAACGGGTTTGCTTCGTCGGGTGTCGAGGGTATTTCCGTTATGGTGAACCGGCTGATTCCCGAATTTAACCTCGCTTATGTGCAGTTGTTTTTCAATGTGCCTCTTTCGGTGTTCGCTTTTTTGTGCGTGGACAAGAAATTTGCCGCGTTTACCGTGCTGTATTCCCTTACATACACGCTTGCTTATCTCTCGTTCGGAAGTCTTGAATTTCTCGATCGGTTCGCGTATTATGCGGCGGATGCGGATACCGTTTATCCCGTGTTGATCGCGGGGGTGGTGTCGGGCGCCGCGTACGGATTCTTGTTCAAGGAAAACAGTTCTACTGGGGGCGTCGATATAGTTTCGAGATATATCAATAAGCGCAACCCGAGGTTTAACTTCTTTTACGTCACTTTTGCCATTAACGCCGGGATCGCGATTGCATCCTATTTCGTGTTTTATAAGGAAGTCGACGGGGTGCTCGTTTACAGTTATAAGCCTGTTTGCATGTGCGTTTTGTGCGATTTTATCAGTAATTTTATCGGAAACCTTATCATTAAGGGGCGCGAGTCGGCGTATCGTTTTTTCGTTATTTCCGACGAGGTTGCCAAGATCGAGAAGGATATTTCAGAAAATCTCATTCATACGTCGACTCGGTTCGAGTGTTACGGTTCGTTTTCGGGCGAGAAAAAGGACGGGCTGATGTGTATCGTTACTCGCGATGAGATTGTCGAGTTCGAGAGGATTTTGAAAAACTATCCCGATTGTTTCGCTTATGAGATGACAGTCAATAAGGTGATAGGATATTTCGATAAGAAAAAGTGATCTCGCTTCGGCGGGGGAATTTTTCGGCACAAAAAAAGTCCGTCTTAAACGGACTTTTCGCCGACGACTTTTAATCGCCAAGATGTGGTCGGAGTGACAAGAATCGAACTTGCGACCTCTTGAACCCCATTCAAGCGCGCTACCAAACTGCGCTACACCCCGATAACCGACC
>CAKQKN010000113.1 GCA_934249215.1 uncultured Clostridia bacterium | reverse complement strand
GCTTTTACGTAGTCGGCACCGAGAAAATTCGCCGGGAAAAGTTTGACGAAGTCTGCGCCCGCATCGACGGCGGTTTTGATTTCGGTCGGCGTGAACGCGCCGATTATCGAGCAAACGTCCGCTTTTTTGCATTCTTCGGCAATTTTTACGTCGCAGACGGGAGTGATAACGTAGTCCGCTCCCGCTTCAAGCGCGAGAAAAAGGCGCTTTTCGGTCGTTACCGTGCCGGCGCCGATATACATTTCATCGCCGAATTTTTTGACAGCGTTTTTTATCGTTTGCGCGATCTTTTCGTCGTCGCAGCCGAAAGTAAACTCTGCGGAGGTTATGCCGCCGCGGAGAAGCGAACCGAGAAGTTCGTCCGTCCTATTCTCCACCCCGCGGATGATCGCGACCGCCTTGCCGCGTTTGATCCCGGCAATCGTTTCGTGTTTTTTATGCATCGTTTTACCTTTTTTTATAAAAGACTTGTTTTAAAGCCGTGCTAAAATTACAGCTTGTCGATATATTCACATGCGGCGAGCGCGGCAACGGCGCCGTCCGAAACGGCGGTTGCGAGTTGGCGAATCTTTTTCGCACGGCAGTCGCCCGCAACGAAGAAACCGGGCGTGTCGGTCGAACCGTCGTCGGCACAGATGAAATAGCCCTGCTCGTCAAGAGAAGCGAGTTCGGCAAAAATCTTGTTGTCGGGAACCTGACCTATCGAAACGAAAGCGGCGGGAACGTCCAGAGAGAAAACCTCGTTTGAACCGACGTTTTTATATTTTATGCTTTCGAGTTTATTCGTTCCCACGAATTCGGTGACGGAAACGTTCGGGATATGAACAACGTTAGGCTTTTCTTTTATGCGCTTTTCAAGTACTTTGTCGCCGAAAAATTTGTCGGTCAGAGTGAGAACGTAGACCTTGGAACATATACCCGACAGAATTACGGCATATTGCATAGCGGTGTTGCCGTCGCCGATTATCGCGACTTCCCTGTCCTTGTAGAACGGACCGTCGCACAGTGCGCAGAAATATACGCCGTTGCCGATGAGTTCGGCTTCGCCCGGCACGCGAAGATGTCTGTGTCTGACGCCGACTGCCGCGACGAACGCCCTTGACGTGTAGTTGCCGTATTCCGTTTTGACGTGGAAAAGCCCGTCGTCGCCCTTTACGACTTCGGTAACTTTGTCGTATTCGAGCTCGGCGCCCCACCCAGTGATCTGTTCGTAAAATTTGTCGGCAAACTCGCTGCCCGAAATTTCCTTGATCGTCGGAAAATTTTCAACCTTGGGGGAATTCGCTATCTGTCCGCCGACAGCTTCGCCCTCGAGTATCAGTACGGTTTTTCCGCTCCTTAAAGCGTAGAGCGCGCAGTTCATGCCCGCGGCGCCCGCGCCCGCTATTATTATATCGTATATCATTTCGTTTGTCCTCTTCGATTTTGCGTTGATTTTATATTATATTATTATTTGTTGTTTGTCGAATTTTGTCGATTATTAACGAATAATGTCGAATATTAAACAAGTCGACTTTTGGCGACCTCACCCGACAAAGCCCGACGACTTCGTCAGACGATAGTTTAAAAATCGACCTCGCGCCGGAAAACGAACGAGGTCGAAGTTTATTAAGTTGCGCTTACCCGCACCGCCGAACGCCTTTCGCTTATAAACGGCGTTTGCCTGCGAGCGACCGCCGATCAGGAACGACGGAGATTTTCGTCGTAGAACTTACGAATCTCGCCCTCTCCGCGGTATATTTCGTAGCCCTCGCCGACCGGAACGACGAGCGTCGGAGCGTTCGTCACACCGTAAGCCGAAACGAGATCGGTCGAAGCGTAGCAGTCCACGGTGTCGTAGATCACTCCCCCCTTGTCAAATATGGCTTTGATCGCCTTACACTTCGGGCAAGTAGCGGTCGTGAAAAGAGTGTATCTCGCGAGCTTGGGAGCGGAAGTCTTTTCGGCGGAGTCGCACGATTTTTCGGCGGAGTCGCACGATTTTTCGGCGGTATCGACCGATTTTTTGTTCTTCGGCTGATATTTGGGGTTCATGACGTCGTAAAGTTTTCTTTCCTTGAACTCCTCGGTCTTGCCGGCGTTCCAGTTCTGTACGGGACGATAGTAGCCGGTTATGCGGCTGTATACTTCGGTAGCCTCGCCGCAGATCGGGCAAGTGTATTTTTCGCCGTTGATATAGCCGTGTTTTCTGCAGACGGAGTACGTCGGGGAAAGCGTGTAGTAAGGCAATTTATAGTTTTCCGCAATCTTTCTGACGAGGTTTGCCGCAGACTTCCAGTCGGGCATTTTTTCGCCGAGGAATGCGTGGAATACGGTGCCAGAAGTGTAAAGCGTCTGAAGTTCGTCCTGTACGTCGAGCGCGGTAAAAATATCTTCCGTGTAGCCGACGGGCAGATGCGAGCTGTTCGTGTAGTACGGGGTTTCGCCCTTGGGCGCCGCAGTGATAATGTCGGGGAAGTCCTTGACGTCGTGTTTCGCCATTCTGTAGGTCGTGGACTCAGCGGGTGTCGCTTCAAGGTTATATAAGTCGCCGTACATTTCCTGATAATCGGACAGACGGTCGCGCATGTGGACGAGAACCTGCTTGGTGAATTCCTGCGATTCGGCGTGCGACAGATCTTTTCTTATCCACTTCGCGTTAAGGCACGCTTCGTTCATACCGATAAGACCGATCGTCGAGAAGTGGTTGGCAAACGTTCCGAGATAGCGCTTGGTGTAAGGATAAAGCCCTTCGTCGAGAAGCTTGGTGATGACGTTACGCTTGACTTTGAGCGATCTTGCGGCGATGTCCATAAGCTTGTCGAGGCGTTTGTAGAAATCGGCTTCGTTTTCCGACTGATAGGCTATTCTCGGCATGTTGATGGTAACGACGCCTACCGAGCCGGTGCTTTCGCCGCTGCCGAAGAAACCGCCCGATTTTTTACGCAGTTCGCGAAGGTCGAGGCGTAAACGGCAGCACATGCTTCTGACGTCGCTCGGCTGCATGTCGCTGTTGATATAGTTGCTGAAATACGGAGTGCCGTATTTTGCGGTCATTTCGAAAAGGAGTTTGTTGTTTTCGGTTTCCGACCAGTCGAAATCCTTGGTTATGGAGTAAGTCGGAATGGGGTACTGGAAACCGCGGCCGTTGGCGTCGCCCTCGATCATGATCTCGATAAACGCTTTATTGACCATATCCATTTCTTTCTGGCAGTCTTTATATTTAAAATTCTGCTCCTTGCCGCCCACGATCGCGGGAAGATCGGCAAGGTCCGCAGGAACCGTCCAGTCGAGCGTTACGTTCGAGAACGGAGCCTGAGTTCCCCAGCGGCTGGGCGTATTGACGCCGTAAATAAAGGATTCTATGCACTTTTTGACTTCGCCGTATTTGAGATTATCAACCTTGACGAACGGAGCAAGATAGGTGTCGAACGAAGAAAACGCCTGCGCACCCGCCCACTCGTTCTGCATGATGCCGAGGAAGTTGACCATCTGGTTGCAAAGAGTCGCAAGGTGGCTTGCCGGGGATGAAGTGATTTTTCCGACGACGCCGCCGAGCCCTTCTTTAATAAGTTGCTTGAGCGACCAGCCCGCGCAGTAACCGGTGAGCATCGACAGATCGTGAATGTGAATTTCGGCGTTTCTGTGCGCGTCGGCAATCTCCTGATCGTAAACTTCGGACAGCCAGTAGTTTGCGGTTATCGCGCCGGAGTTGCTGAGAATCAGACCGCCGACCGAATACGTTACGGTGGAATTTTCCTTGACGCGCCAGTCGATCGACTTCACGTAGCTGTCAACGAGCTCTTTATAGTCGATTATCGTGGACTTGATATTGCGGAGTTTTTCGCGGTTTTTACGATAGAGAATATAACTTTTCGCGACGTCGTGATAACCCGATTCGCTGAGAACTTTTTCGACGCTGTCCTGTATCTCCTCGACGGCGATCTTTCCGTCTTTCACTTTTGAAGCATAGTCCGCGGTAACTTTTAAAACGATGAAATCAATCACGTTTTCTTCGTACGCTATTCCACTCGCATCGAAAGCCTTTATGATTGCGGTTTTGATTTTGCCTAGATCGAGACTTACTTCAGTACCGTCTCTCTTTACTACCTGATACATAACAACACCTCGTAAAAATTAGTTAAAAATGAGTATATTCGTAGAAAAACGCCTGCGTCGGACGCCTCTCGGCGGCTCGGCTCAGAGCGCATTTTGTTTACGCGACTTATGATAACACAGCATAATTTAATAGTCAAGCGAATAAGACTGATTTTACTACATATTGTATGTGAAAATTTTTTCGCACACAATATGTTGTGTTTTAAGCGACAAGTTTGTAAATAATTATTCGGCGCGGAATTTGCAGTTTTTCCGCCTTTGGATCGCTGTTTTCGAGCGCTTTTCGGGTGCGGTTGCGCCGTGCTCTCGGGAACGGCTCGTTTTTGCGCGGAAAAATAAACGTTTAAGCTCGCGTTGTGCAGATACGGTATTCACTCGATGAATAATTATTACTGCCGTCGAATAAATAATCGGAGCTCCGACGGGACGATCGATAAGGCACGGCGGAGCACTCGGGCAAAACGGCAGAATGCTCGGTAAGGAACGGTGGGACGACAGAACACTCGAGCGGAACGGCGACCGCGGTAAAAAAAAAGCACGGGCGATTTTGTCGTCCATGCCGATAGTTTGCATTTCTTAATTATATAATGTATTGTCTTGCTATATTATACCATATGTCGCAATATTACTCTTTATCGGTTGCTTTCGTCGATTCGTCGGCGGGAGCCTCGGAAGCGGGTTCCGCGGCATTTTCTTCGGCAAAAGGCTCCTCGGGCGCGGTTTCGGCGGGCGTTTCGGTTGAAACTTCGGCGGTTTCGGGCATCGGGGGCTGTTCGACTATGGTGCGATAAATCGCCATTTTATCGAGTTTGATATAGCTCGGATGTTCGTCGTCGCCGGTCACGATAACGACGGTGTTCGCATCGCTATCGACGGAAACGATCGTGCCGTAAATTCTTCCGATCGTTTCGACCTGATCGCCGGGTTTAAGCGCATTCATCTTTTCTTCTATTTCTTTTTCCTGTTTTTTACGCTGACGGCTACTGAATACGAACATAAACGCGAAAAGCGCGATTATGATTATCCAGATTCCGTATCTGCTCAAAAATCCCGAAAAGCCGGTCGCCGCCGCAGACGACGAATTATTTGCCGAAGCCAGCAACGATATCAATAAAAATTTCATTTTTTCTCTCCGTGTCGGATTTCCCTTTAACCGAAACTTACGCATTCGGGCGCGCGGTTGTCTTGCGTTAATTTGCTTTGCTATGCGTTACGCTCGTTCGCCCGGCATCGTCTTGCTTTGCCTTGCGCCGCGCTCCGTGCTGTGCGGTATGCGGTTTTTCGGGATCTGCGACCTTTTATTTTGTTTCAATAATATATTATGGCGTTTATTTTAGCAACTTATTTTCGGCGGAAATTAAATTTTTCCGTACTTTGCGTAAAATTCTTTTACGAAATCGTCAAGATATCCCCCGATTATCGCTTTTCTGAGATTTTTCGACAAATTGACGAGAAAGGTTACGTTGTGCAGACTCAAAAGCATCCCCGCGAGCATTTCGTTCACGTTGACGAGGTGCCGCAAGTACGCTTTAGTATAGTTTTTGCAGCAATAGCAATCACATTCGTCGTCGAGCGGAGTGAAATCCTCTTTATACTTGCCGTTGCGAACGACCACTTTGCCGTGCGAGGTCATCGCCGTTCCGTTGCGCGCGATACGCGTGGCGAGCACGCAGTCGAACATGTCTATGCCGCGAAGCACTCCTTCGATGATGCAGTCGGGACTGCCCACCCCCATCAGATAACGCGGGATATGCGTCGGGTATTTGTCCTGCATGACGTCGAGCATCTGATACATGAGTTCTTTCGGCTCGCCGACGGAAAGCCCCCCTATGCCGATACCGTACCTGGCATACGGCGCCGTTTCGCGGAGTGAAATTTCGCGCAGATCTCCGAACAAATTGCCCTGCACTATGGGGAACAGCGCTTGCTTTTCGTTTTTATGTTCGTTGTAGCAACGGTCAAGCCAGCGAAGAGTGCGCTTCATCGCCTTTTCGGAATCCTTTTTGTCCGTCCCGTACGCACTACACTGGTCAAATGCCATTATTATGTCGGCGCCGAGATTGTTTTCGATCTGAATGGCGCGTTCGGGCGTGATGAAGTGCTTCGAACCGTCGACGTTGGACGAGAAAACGACGCCTTCGTCCTTTATGTCGTTAAGTTTTGCGAGCGAGAAAACCTGAAACCCGCCGCTGTCGGTGAGAATCGGTCTGTCCCAATTCATAAACTTGTGAAGCCCGCCCGCTTTTTTCACGATTTCGTCGCCCGGGCGCATGTAAAGATGATACGTATTCGCGAGAATGATCTGCGCGCCCGCCTCTTTTACGTCGCGCGGGAGCATCCCCTTTACCGTTGCCTGAGTTCCGACAGGCATATAGATCGGGGTTTCTATGTCGCCGTGCGGCGTGTGCAGTATCCCCGCGCGTGCGCCGTACTTCGGGTCCTGTTTGATTACTTCGTAAGAAAATTCTGCCATATTTTTCCGAAAAGTCGGTCAATAAGTCGATTATCGACCGATATGATAATTTTTGAAACCGCGCGTGGCGATTTTTACCATGTCATTTTAGCATAAACCGACGAAAAAAGCAACCATAATCTAAAGGTTTGCGATAGGGATTCGCCACGGTGGGGAATTTTTCGTCAGAACAATTTGATTAAAGTTTTTATGACGAGCGCCACCGTTTTGTAAAGGAACACGCCGACGGGGAACGCGAAGAAGAAAACAGCTATCGTCGCACACAGAGAATATGCCGCGACTTCTACCGCGCGGGCAAACTTGTCGGCGTAAACGTTCAGTTTCTTTATGACGAAAAGATATAATGCGGCGATCAAAAGTGCGGCTATAAGTCCGAAAATCGCATATCTGATATAAGGCGACCTATAAACGACGCGCACCGTGTTTTTCCCCTCTTCGAGGGGTATCAGCATAAAACCGAGATAGTCGTCGACGATTTTAGTTTTTTTACCGTTGACGAAGGCGGTGTGCCCGGGAAGCGCGACGTAATTTAAAAAGAGGAACTCCCCCTCGCCCGCCGCAGCGTTTACCGTTATCTCGCCCGCTTTGAGAGATATTGCCCCGGCGTGCGCCCTTACGCGCTCCGAAAGTTTCTTTACCAAATCGTCGGTTACGCAATAAACGGTTACGTAGTCGCCCACGTTTACGCCGTCCGCCGTTTCTCCATCGAAAAACAGCGTGAAAGACGAATATTTCGCCGATTTTTTCTGAAGATTGATCGAGCGATCTTCGCCGAGTTTTACTTTGCTTTCGTCGGAGCCGACGACGTAGGTCGCACCGCTTGCAAGTTCGTCGCTTACGACCGCGAAATAGACGCCCGATTTGTTGCGGGTGAAACTGAATTTATAACCGCCGTCGGCGTCTTTGCCGATCGAGTTTTTGACCGAAATCGTTTCCGGTGCGAACTCCTCGCCGCCGAGAGTTTTCAAAAGCGAATCGTATTTGACGTATAGATCGTCGCTGTCTTCGAACGAGCCGCAACGCCCCGGAGTTACGAACGCGTGCGGGAAAGCATATAAACTTTTGTAGAGCCGATAGCTGTCCGCGGCGTCCTGATCGTACCCTTTCACCGATTCGTAATTGCGCTCGGTGTACGAGCTTTTCGTTATATAATATTCGTTGCCGAAAAGGCAGTCGCCGAAAAACGTGCCGTTGTACGATTTTATCACGTTGTTGCCGTTACCCTCAAAACCGAAAAAGCGCGGCGGAACGAAATTCGCGTCGTCGATGACGGACGAGAACACGCTGTATGCGTTGGTGTGGAGCGTGAACGGCATGTCCGCGGTCAGATAGTCCGAATAAAACTTAACTCGGGCATCTTTGCCGCCGTCGAGCGTTTGAACGTAGTCGGTCAAAATCCCGATCTGATCGAAATCGGTCGTTGATTTTTTGTTGCCGTAAACGAGATTCTCGGCGTAAAACGCGCACTGCCCGCACACCGTTACGAGCAGAATCGCCGCCGCAAATCGGGGCAAGATTTTCCTGAATTTTAAGAGTAAAGTGCCCGATAAGGCGATTATCGCCACTATTCCGAATACGATCGCGGTTACTTCGAGCCCGCCGAGCGAGTGCGCGAACCGCGCAGAAAAATACTTTTCGATTTTGTCGTTCTGTGCCGCAACGCAGAGAAAATATCCGCCGATCAATCCGCCAAGACACAAAACCGCGGGAATCGCCGACCATAAAACTCTTTGCAATAAGCCGTTTTTGACAAGTTTACGTTCGTTATTGAAAACCGCCGTTTCCCTGGACTTTTTTACCGCTTCCCTATCGGGCTTAAGCGCGGACGCTTGTTCGGTTTCGGGCGTTGATTCTTGAGCTGCTGCTCGCTCGGTTTTTCCGACGGGCTTAACAATTTCTTCCATTCGATCAAACGCGCGATCGGAAAAGTACGACGCCGCGACGAAGAAGAAATAGAAACCGTTGAGGAAGCCGAATCTTAACGCATAACTGTAATAAGAGCCGAAATTGAGCAAAATACAGCATTCGTCGCAAAGCACGGGCAAAAGCGTAACGAAGGCGGCAACGAGCAAAAAGCGGTCTATAGGTCGTTTAACGCCGTTTTTAATGAAATATACGAATGTAAAAAACAACGTTATGCCGTCGGTCATTATATAGGAAACCTTGTAATATACGGGATCGGCTTTAAGTTCGGAAAACAATCCCGAGAACAGTCCGGAGCTCCGCCCCGAAACGAGGTACGCGCCGAGCGCCGGCACGAGAACGGGCAGACAAAACGCGATCGTCAGACACAACGAAACGACGAGATCGACTATCGTTTTGCGCCGTTTATCCTTTTCCACGACGATCAAACAGTATGAAATCGCGATCGGATATATAAGCAGAAGCGAGAAACAGCCGATCGAAAAACAAGTGTAAATAATCAAGCTCAACCCCGCGACGAAAGCGGCTTTCTTGCCCGTTTTTACCATTTTGCCGAAGCCGTACGCCGCGAGCGGCAGATAAATCAATATATCGACCCAGTTAATGTACGTGTTCGACACGTAAAGATAGCCGCAGAACGCGTATGACAGCGAAAGCACGACTTTGAGCGCGATCGGCGAGCCGCCGAAACGCTTTTTCAGATAAATATATGCGGACAGCGCGACGCAAATGATTTTCAGAGGCAATACGATCGAGGTGCCGTAATATACGTTCCCCTTCCCGAACAAAAGAAATATGAACGTGAACGGGCTGATACAGCAATATGCGAGAGTGCCGAAAACGTCGGCGCCGCCGGCTATCGCATAGGAATAAAAGAGCGAGGACTTTCCGCTCAGGACGTCGAAAAAATGCTCGATGAACGGCGCGACTTGCGCGAGCATATCGTAGCTCGACATTATATCTTTTCCGAAAGGATAAATGCCGTTTATTTTAAGGAATATCGCAAACAGCGCCGCAATAAAAAGACTTATGAAAAAACAAGCGAGCAGATCGGCGTATTTTTCCAAGGTCCGGGGCGAAGTTGTCGATACGTTGTCACGGGGAATTTCTTTATTCATGGTTATATTTTAACACAGCGCAAGTAAAAAGACAATAAAAAGTCAAAAATGCGCAAAATTTTGAGAAAAAACATTTGCCGAAAAAAAGTAGTTGCAATTTGGTTGCAATTTGGCAAAGAATAAGGTATACTTTAACGGTATGAGGGCGAAGTGCCCGCGCAAAATACGGAGGCATATCGAAGCGGTCATAACGAGGCGGTCTTGAAAACCGTTTGTCGGCAACGGCACGGGGGTTCGAATCCCTCTGCCTCCGCCAAAACCCTTTGGGTAGATGAAATCTATCCGAAGGGTTTTTTTCGTTTTGTTAATCAGAGGGATTCGAACGAGAGCGGCACCCGCAGGGTGAAAAAACAGCCCGGTGTGGCTGTTTTTAGCAGCTGACCGAAGATTTTTGCAAAGCATCGGTAAATTGTTTTACGTATTTGCCTTTGCAAAAATCAAGAGCGAATCCCTCTGTCTCCGCCATTAGGGAATAATACGAACCCTGACGATAAGTTAGAGTTCGTATTATTCTTTTCTAACGAATATTTCGGCATAAAAGTCGATTTGAACGGCAAAAAGAAGAAACTGCCGAGCGTTTAATCGCTCGGCTTTTTCTATGCTTAAAAACAGATGACCGCTATGAAAGACCGTATAACAGTTTTTTCAATGACATACCAATACATCTCCCGCTCCGGTTTTTTGCCTTTCGCCACCCCGTTGTA
>CAKQKN010000112.1 GCA_934249215.1 uncultured Clostridia bacterium | reverse complement strand
TTTTTGATATTATCGCAAATAAGCGTGTTTCCGAGAAGGAATCTTATTACGTTATCGAAATAACTGTCGTATCTCACTACCTGCGCGGCAAGCCCGCAAGCGCCGGCTTCTTTGAGCGCGCTCGTTGCGTCCGCACTGTCGTATCTCGGTTTGATCGACGAAACGGGTAAGAACGTTATACGCCCGCCACCGTTGCGTTTGAGATATTCGATGAGTTGTTGCGCGTCGTCCGGGTTATCGGTGATTACGTTGTTCAGCGCACCGCCGAGCACGGTCGTGACCGCGACTTCATAGCGAGGATCGGTCTTGATGACGGACGCGACGAGCCCTTTGATCTTCGATTTGAGGAAAGGATCGTTTTTAGCGGCGGTCATAAGCCCCCTTATCGAATCGGGATAACCGTTGAAAGATTCGATAAGACCTTTGTATATGTTTTTCTTCGCGTTAAGCGACGCGACTTCGGAATTGAGCGCGTTTATTCTGTTGCCCACTTCGGCGATGAAGTCGTTCGTGGCTTTAACGGCTTTTTCTTCGTCATCTATGTCGCTTTTCAGTTTTGCGACGTCGTTCGTTATTTTTTCGACCGACAACGAGCACGTTTCATTTTCGTTTGCAACGCTGCGGCGTTTATCGGCCAGAGCGGTCATCGTTTCGAGAACTTCTTTCTGACGCGAAGTAATGACGTTCTTCTCGCCCGAAAGCGCGCCGATGTTCATCTTTATATCGGCAAGAGATTCGACCGACTGAAGAATCTTGTTCTGCGCGTCGCGGGCGGAATTCTCACCCTCGTTGAGTTTGCGAAGTACTTCGTTAAGTTCCGCAGAAACTTCCGCAATCCTCTTTTCGGTTGCGGTAAAGTCCTCGTTCAGTTTGTTCAGCGAACCGCGTTTTTCCGTCACGGCTTTGTCTATGAATCTGATTTTTTCGCGCTTTTCGCGACAATCTTCGTCAAGTTCTTTCACTTGCCCGACCAAGTTCGTGATACGCTCGTTGTAAAGAGTCGAGATACCCGACTGCTTTTCCATTCCGACGCTCAAATTGAGAATGCGGTCAGACAAATCGCCGATCTTGATATCGATTTCGGACATTTCCGCCCTGTGCCCCTCGTACGAACTCTGAGTTTTCAGATATTCGTCCTGACGGGAGCGCTGCTCTTCGACGAGCCCCTCGATACGCATATCGATTTTTTCCTTGACGACGTGCGAATTCTCCGCTTTATAAAGATACGAGTTGATTTCGTGATAACGGAATTCCGCGCTTAACTTGAGATATTCTCTCGTCTTTTCCGCGCGTTGTTCCATCGGACCGAGATCTTTTTCAAGCTCGCTGGAAAGGTCGATTATTCTGATTATGTTCTCGCGCGTTTTTTCGAGTTTACGTTCGTTTTCGATTTTCTTCGCCTTTGACGAAGCGATACCCACGGCTTCCTCGAATATGACGCGGCGATCTTCCGGCTTGGAATTCATAATCTCGGCGATCTTACCTTGCCCGATTATGGAATAGCCGCCTTTACTTACGCCGCATTCATGCAACAGTTCGACGATGTCTTTCATTCGGCAGGGCTTTTTGTTGAGCGAGTATTCGCTTTCGCCGCTTCTGAAAAGCTTTCTCGACATGCAGACTTCGGTGTAATCGAGGCTCGGAAAAATCTTGTTGGTATTATCGAAGTACAACGAAACCTCACAGTAAGAAAGAGATTTTCTGTCCTGCGTTCCGTTGAAAATGACGTCCTGCATCGACGAACCGCGAAGAGTTTTCGCGGACTGCTCGCCCAAAACCCAACGGATCGCATCGGCTATGTTGCTCTTTCCGCAGCCGTTAGGACCGACTATCGCAGTAATGCCGTCATTGAATAATATTTCTTGTTTATCGGCAAAACTCTTGAATCCGATAAGTTCGATTTTTGTAAAATCCACTTAGTTTTTCCTGCCTGTTAATATTTTTAAAGCATTTTCGGCGGCTTGCTGTTCGGCTTTTTGCTCGCATTTGCCGCTACCTTCCGTTTTTATCCCCGCGACCTTTACCGAAACGGTAAAGCACGGCGCGTGATCGGGCCCCGTTTTCGAAACGAGTTCGTATTTCGGAAGCCCTGTTTTTAACTTTTGAGAATAAATCTGCAATTCGCTTTTGTAATCTTTCAGTCCGCCGCTTCGCGATAATGAATCATCGCAAAGCACGAATTTGCGAACGAACGATTCTGCAGCCGAAAGCCCGCCGTCGAGATAGATCGCGCCGATCACGCTTTCACATAAGTTTTCGAGAATCGAATCTGGCAACGAGGCGGGATTAAGACTCTTTCCGCAAAGAAGATACGCGCCGAGCCCGAGCCTTTTTATTACGCCCGACAGCGGAACGGTCGAAACGAGTTTTTGTTTTTCGCTCGTCATTCTTCCCGCAGCGAGAGTCGGTGTTCTCGAAAAAAGAAAATCGGAAACGACGAGCCCGAGAACCGAATCTCCGAGAAACTCCAGTCGTTCGTTGTTTTCCGCTTTGTGTTCGTTTGAATAAGACGAATGAGTGAAAGCCGTTTCGAGATAATCGCGACTTTTAAACCGATATCCGATCAGTTCTTCTATTTTTTCCGGTTCACGCAACATACGTTTAACTCTCCGAGGGTTCGGAAACGACGTTTTCGGATATGGCGCGCGAGATTTCGTCGGTCAGATTGTTCTCGCAGGCAACAGCCGCTTGCAAAATCGCGGCTTTCACGGCGTCCGCTTTCGACGAGCCGTGAGATTTTACGATAACCTTGCTTGCGCCGAGAAAAACGGCTCCGCCCTTTTTGTTGTAATCGAGCGTGTTCTTTACCGCGCGCAAAGATTTTTTCATCAGAAGCGCGCCGATTTTCGCCGAGAAAGATTTGTCGATTTCCTCTTTCAGTTTTCCGAATACGGCTTCGGCTACAGCTTCCATACTCTTTATGGCTACGTTACCGGAAAAGCCGTCGGTTACGATTACGTCGCAACAGCCGGACAGAATGTCGCGGGCTTCTATGTTGCCGACAAAATTTATTCCGGAACTTCTTTTCAGCAAAGAGTGGACGGCTTTCGTAAGTTCGTTGCCTTTCACTTCTTCCGGACCGTTGGACAAAAGCGCGACGCGAGGATTTCCTATTCCCGCGACCGTTTTCATATAAGCCAAGCCCATCAGCGCAAAGTGAAGAAGATTGACGTCTTTGCAATCGGCGTTCGCGCCGGCGTCGACGAACAAAACGTTTCCGCCGCTTATCGTGGGAAGTACGGGAGCAAGCGCGGGACGCGAAACTCCCTTTACCCTGCCGATTTTCAGCACGCTTCCGACGAGCAGTGCGCCCGTGCTTCCGATCGATACCATTGCGTCGCCGCGTTCTTTCAGTACGGCGAACGAGCGAACCATCGAAGAATCGGGCTTCCCCTTGATCGCTTCCGTCGGTTGTTCTTCGCAAGAGATAACGTCCTTTGCGACGACGATTTCGATGCGCGACGAATCGAAGAAATATTTCCCGGAATCATACAGTTCGGAAGAAATCTTTTTTTCGTCGCCTACAAGAATCAGATATAGGTTTACGTTCTCGTTCAGTGCGGC
>CAKQKN010000111.1 GCA_934249215.1 uncultured Clostridia bacterium | reverse complement strand
CTGACTTCGGTGGTCCGAATCCACCCCTGCCCACCACGAAAAGTGCATTACTTCCACAAAAAGTGATGCACTTTTTTAGGTTCTAAAATAAATGTTGGGGTGTGAAGAAAAACGCTCCGACTTTTTTTAATTTTCAGACAAAAAAAGTGAGCATATTGTAAAATGCTCAGGCTATCCGAAACACATTTGTCTGAGAATATAGGGATTTTTTAACATAATTACAATCCTATCAGGACAACCATATTCTATTAAAGCAAAAAGAAGTCCGAAACAAGCGTTCCGAACTTCTTAATTTTATTGATTATTATTTTTCGGCAACAACATAAAGCAACCGCCCTGCGCCGAACGCGCAAGGAACTCGTGGTGAAGGGTTGATTTCGTTTCGTACTAAGTCGCGCCTCAACGGACTTTTTCACCCCGTAACCCTGCCCGTTACACGCGGGATAAGTACCCGCATCGTGCGGAGCGAAATCATAATTCCACACAGGCATCCGCGCAAACTTGATTATTGGGCGCATCATTCCTTTTGCCAACTCGGGATTGTACGGCAAATACAAAGGAAATGACGGATAACTGACGTCTACAGTAGCAATACTCCCGTTGGACCAGCACTCCTTAGATAAAAACAACAAATCGTCGCCGTCACTGACAAGTTTGTGTGCGACAATGCTTTGACGAAGCGACGCCACAATCACGTTATAATACTCGTCGGAAAAACCGTCGCACTTAGCGGCAATATCGCTTTGCAATTTATCGTCAAACGCCGACAACTTTTTATCGATTGCGCCATAATCTGCCTGAACATATTTCAAAGCGTCGAAAATCGAATGGTTTTGCAGATAGTACCCTTGCAAATATTTGCCGAAATAATTGATTGCTACGGTTTCGTCGTACCCGAGCATCACAATGTCGCTCGGCGCGGTGTTGAAACTTGTAATATATTTATCTTCCGTTTGGCAGCTAATGTTTCGATTATTGCATTTTACGTAATCGGCAAGCGCAGCACCGTCCGCAACATAGGTATGCTGTCACGACAGATAGAAATATCCCCAATCCGCACCGTAAGCGTCGTTGTTATTGCTCAGCGGCAACTGACGAAGAAGTCCGATAACCGCGGCTTCGCAATCGTCAAGCACAAAACTGTCGCCGATAACGCGCTTGTCCTGCGTTTGCGGAATGTCGTTGTATGCGATATTTCCGCCGACAAAAACCGACACTTCTCCGTCGCCGCCCGTCAGTTCATACTCCATATAACACACGGGAAGTGAAAGCAATTCAATATCGTCGGGCAGCAGCGGCGATACGAATTTAACTTTAAGAGTTGCGCCACCTGCCGAAAAGGTATACTCGGTAGTAAACGCAGTTACTTTAAGGTCTATTTGCTCGGCAGGCTTCACGCCGTAAGGCACGAAGTCGGCGGTTCTGCCGAGAAAGCAATATTTTTACCCGCCGATATCCGCAAAACCGCAAATCTTTTTTCTTTCGCCGAACCAAGTTTTAGGATAGTCCGTATTCAACAGCTCGTCCGCCACCCATAACGAAAAGTTGGGATCTTTAACAAACAGCGGGTAGCACTGCAATTTTCTCTGGTTTATGTTATACCTCTACTTTACAAAAAACTTGATTTCATAACCTTTGTTCACGTCTGTGTCAAAACAGACAGTAACAACGTCGCCGTCGGGCGCACTGCATGACGCAGACAGCGGAAACGCTTGTTTATCGACCGAGTGCAGTTCAAACGGCACTTCAAGCCCGTTTATCGTAACACGCAGCACCTTTTCTATTTGTTGCGTTAAATGCGTTTTAACGATACATTTTCTTTTGTTAAACGCCTTTTGCCCGCTAAAATTCCCTGCGCTCGGTTGCAGCATGATTACAAAAGCGTTATCGGCTTTATCGTAGTCTGCGGCATATGCGCTTGTGCGGTATTCGCCGATTCGATAAGCCGTCGTTTCGGTATCATCCTCGTACAGCGCGCCGCTGTCGCAGCTTTCCCTGCACGGATAAAAGTCGTATACGAGTTTATCCCACGTTTGCGTTTTTGTATTCGGCGCGTTGTAAGCAAGCGGCAAAACCGCCCCCATGCGCACAAATAACGGCATTTCGCCAAGTTCATACGCACGGCTTACATACCTGTTTCCGTCATAAATTTCGCCGCTGAATACGTCTAACCATTTGCCTCGCGGCAGGTATGCGGACGGATTTTGTTGCGGAACGACTTCATTATAACACAGCATTGCGACCGCTTGCGCTCCGCCTTGATAATAGTCTATACGCACACGGTAGGTTTTGTCGGGTTGCAACACCATAAGTTTGTGATTAAGCGCGGAGTGAAAACCATTGTCGGTAAGGATTAACTCGTCGTCTATCCATACTTTAGCACCGTCGGACACGCGCAAAACCAACTCCACCGCTTTATCAAACCGCACTGCCGTCGTAAAGCGTGCCGAGAAGTTATACATAGGCACTTGCTCTTCGGGTGCAACGTTGTTAAGATTTATTTCTATCTTGCCGTATTCCGTTTCAAATATCGGCTCGCCGAGCAGCTCCGTACCGTTGTAATAGGTCACCCTGACAGGCTCGACAAAGTTCCGTTCTTCAACGACTTTGGGCGGAATACCGGCAATGGGCGAAATAAGCAGATTATCGCCCAGCATATACTCGTCCGCACAGGCTAACGCCTTTTCGTCGCCGGGATAGTTCCAGCCGATCGCCTTAAACACAGGCTCGCCCGTAACGTAACAATTATGAGCCTGTGCGTAAATAACGGGCAGCACGCGGTAACGTAAATTGTTGTAGTTACGCACTATGTCCACCGTTTCGTCGTCGTAGTTCCACGCTTCGCGCGTACGGACAAGTCCGCCACGCGTGCAATGAGGACGGAAAACGGGCGACAGCGTGCCGAATTGCATCCAACGGATAAACAATTCCTTATCGGGATTGCCGACGTGCCCGCCGCAGTCGGCATTGATGTAAGCAATACAGTTATTTCCGCCTTTGATAAGACTATGTACCTCTTGCGCAAGATCTCCCTCGTCGGATAAAATGTCGCCCGTCCATTGTATGGGATAACGGTGCGATGCCGACGAATTTATTTTTTCGTACGTTCCGTTGGCAATATTATCCACGTTTGCCATGATATCGGGACGGCGGTAAACCTCGTTGTTTTTTGCTTGCTTCTGATAGAAATGCTTTGTGATTTCGTAAAACAAGTACATACCGAAAGTTTCGCACTTTATCTTTGACGTGGGCGACACGAGAGCGGTCATCCAATTGCGGTCATACCACCATGTATCAATCCCTATACCGAGCAAATTCTGCAAGTTGCGCTCGCGGTAGGCAATTTCCTTATCTGCAAACACGCTTGCGCCGTCCTTAGGCTCGGGATGATCGTTAAACATAACGTTGACTTTATGCTCATGCACCTTAGCAAGAAAACCTTGCATATCGGGAAAAAGATCGGTATTGACGTCGTAACCCCAACCGTTTGCATCGGTGCGCCAGTTTGTATCGATAACGAGGTTATCCAACGGATAATCGTGGCTGTCGTAATCGGCAAGCACTTGTAACGCTTCTTTGTCGGTATAAGGATAATATTTGCTGTTCCATGCACCCAAAGTAGACAAACGAGGCATCTGACAATGCCCTGTCAGCCCCGAGTAAAGTTTGCGCAGCAACTTAAAATCCCCTCCGCACAAAATCAAGTAAATATCCTGCGCGTTTTCATCTATTTCATACTCGCCTTTTCTGTTCGCCGAGTAGCCGCCTTGCGGCACTATTATACGAGGATTGTCGGCTACGGCGTACACTTCGGGCGTTTCGCCGAGCGCAGGCAGTTCCCCGCTATTGTCAAGCCTGCGGCAGTTATATACGATTTTCCCCTGCTTATATACCTTAATATCGGTAAGATCGTTTGCGTCGGACGGCAAACAAAAGGTATAATCGCCCACGACTATACCGTCCGCCGTCGCCGCCGAATGTACGTTATCGCAACACAGTTCATTGCGGTTCGGAATTAAAAAAGTATCCTCGTCAAAAAACTTGCCGTTGAGGCTTTGTTCCGCTCGGACTACGTTATTATTAAGCACTTGCAATCTGATTTGTCCGAAAATGTATTGTTCCATAAAATTCTCCGCTAAACAAAAACTATGGACGACGAACAGCTTCGTCGGCAAAAGTTAGACGTCCGAATGTTATGTTATCAAAAATGCGTTAGGATTGCAAGAAAAGACCATATCGTTAGCGAAGAAGACGGTAAAATTTTGAAATGCCGGAATTTGAAGATTGTACGAAAGCCTATCGTCGTTGGTTTTGGGGAATAACGGAATCATTCAGGGTTCCGTATTCTAACGGTTTTACGGAAGGAAAAAACAAAAGGTATTAAAACGTAACGCATTCGGTTTCAGAAACTTTGAGAACTACAAAAAACGCATATTGCTTGCCGCTTAAAAGACATTTTTAGTAAAATATGACGGCAACTTAAAAAAGTTGCCGCCGCCATTAAACTATTTTCTATCGCTCACACCCCAACATTTGACATTGAGCCAAATCAAAAAAAAGTCGGAGCGTTTTTATTCACACCCCGACATTTATTGTAGAACCTACTTATATCAAAAAGCACAAGACCTACTAAATCTTGTGCTTTTTGTATTTTGTAGCTTTTTCGTACTACAAAGTGGAGGTACCACCCAGATTTGAACTGGGGCGTAAAGGTTTTGCAGACCTTGGCCTTACCACTTGGCTATGGTACCATATAATCGATTGCTTCATCGATAAATTTCTTTATAAAAAAGGCAAGCAAAAACCGCCCTCTCGACTCAGCGTAAATACTATATCATATCCGTTTGCAGTTGTCAATTTATCAAGGCAACTTTTTTTAAAAAACTTAAAGAAAAATGAAAACTTATGATCTTTTCCCGCCCCGAAAAAATTGCTTTTTCGACGTAAAACAAAACCTCGGTATATTCCGAGGTTTCATCTGCGGCACAAAGTGCCTTAGTGGAGCGGGAAACGGGATTCGGACCCGCGACATTTGCCTTGGCAAGGCAACGCTCTACCACTGAGCCATTCCCGCATATCCATATTACGATTACGTTAAATCATTGGTGGGAACAACAGGGCTCGAACCTGTGACCCCCTGCTTGTAAGGCAGATGCTCTCCCAACTGAGCTATGCTCCCGACCGTGCGACGCGCACACGTTCCGTGTCGCTCAACGCTTAATTACTATACCAAATAACGAAGATAATTGCAACTGTTTTTCGGCTCCTTTATAAAAAAAACTAAAAAATTTTTATCGTGTTTTTCAGCCGTCAAATAGTCGCATTTAAAGACGGAAATTGCCTTTGACGCAAAGTTTGCCCCGGACGTTCGTTTAGCGTTATTTAAGTCCCTTGAAAACGTCGCGGGCATCCACTTCGAATGATTTTCCGTTCAGATAGTATAAATAGTCGCCCTCGTTGAAGCGAAGCACGAGTTTCGTCGCGCGGAGTAATTGCCGTTTTACCCCGAACTGTCTGTTGATCCGATCGTCGCCGTATTTGCCGTCGCCGATTACGAAATGCCCGTAGTATGCGAGGTGCGCTCTGATCTGGTGAGTTCTTCCCGTATAAAGTTTGACGGACAACACGGAACTTTTTTCGCCGCGAGAGAGTTCTTCGTAACCGGTTTCGATCATCAGCGAGCCGCGCTTCTTTTCGGACGAAACGAACACGCGCCCCGCTTTTTCGTCCTTTGTAAGATAGTCCTTGAGAACGCCGTTCTTTTCGTCGAACCAGCCGTATACGCAAGCCGTGTAATACTTGTCGAACGAGCGGTGCTTGAAAGCATGAAACAATTCGGCATATGCCTTTTCGTTGAGCGCGAAAATCATAAGCCCGGACGTGTTACGGTCCAGACGATGAGTAAAGATCGCCGACGGATAATCGGTTTTTACGATTTCGAAAAACGCCGAACTTTCAATTCCCGACGGTTTGTCGCAAACGACTACGTTATCGTCGGCATAAACCACGGAGCAAGTTGCGCCGTCTGCGTCGTAATAGCATTCGACGACGTCGCCCGGAAAGAGCCTGATATCCGAATCGGTGCGTTTTCCGTTAACGCGGACGTCCTTTTTTCTGTAAATTTTCATGAGCGCGCCGTATTTCAGCGCGCCCGCATATTTATCGAGAAGAAACCGACTTAACCCGATTTCTTTTTCTGCCGTAAATTTTTTCATCGTTTCTCCTCTTTTCGTTTATCCTTTTCTTTATAATCACATATGCCGCCGGCAAGACGAAAAGCACCGCATAATAAGGCTTCATCACCGACCAGAACGCCGCAAACGCAAGGTAAAAGTGAAACGCCGTTACGTGAAGAAAACTTTTTACGCCTTCTTGCATAAATATCGTCGCGAGAGCGCTTATACAAGGCGGATACAGAACGAAATACGCCGCGAAAGCCACCAGTTCTCTGCCGCTTGCGCCGCCCGTTCCGAGAAGCGAAAGCACGGAAAATACGTTTTCTTTCGCAAACAGCCCCGCAAGAGCAGCAACGACGAACCGCCAGTTATCGACCCCGCCCGGGTAAAACACGAATCTGAATTTTTCCGCCACCGCCACGAGTATGCTTTCTTCTATCGCTTCGTCCGTCAGAAAACGCATATCGGGGGAAACAGATTTGAGAATCCACAAAAACGCAGTCACGACGGCGATTACCGAGCCGACGCGCACGATGAAATTCCTCGAAAAAGCGAGAAGATTTTTCAAAAGCACCCTTGCGGGCGGAACTCTGTATTTCGGGAACTCGACGATCAGTTCGGTCTTTTCTTTGTTCGCGACAGCCGTTTGCGCCGCCGAAAACAAAAAGCAAGAGAAAAGCCCTGTTATCCAGACGAGCAGAACAGCCGAAAAACCGCTCGTTTTTGCGAGTTCGCCGGCAAGAAAGACTATTACGGGAACTTTTGCCGAACAGCAGACGAACGGAAGCGAAAGCGCCGCCGTTTTTCGTATTTTTTCGTTTTCCAGACCGCACGCCGACGAAACGGCGACGGCGGTACAGCCGAACCCCGTCATGAGCGCGAATACCGCCCTGCCGGACAACCCGAAACGCGATAAAAACCGGTCGCACGAAAAGGCAAAACGAGCGAGAATTCCGCTTTCCTCTATTATACTAGTAAACAAGCTCAACACGGCAAGCCGCGGGAGGAACGCCAGTACCGAAAGCGCGCCGCCGAGAACGCCATCGAGGACGAATCCCGTTATAAACGGCGAAGCGCCAAGCACGGCAAGCAATTTCACCGCGGGAGCGTAGATTGTAAAACCGAAGAACGATTCGATCAGGCGAACCGACAACGTTCCGATTCCGTAAGAACCGAAAGCCTCGTACAGAACGATTATCGACGAAAGAAGGATAACCGAAGCGGAAATGCGGGGATCGAGCAAAAATCTGTCGCAAGCGTAAAACCCGACGGACGACTTTTTCTTAACGACCGAGTCTGCGACTTCGCGGGAATCGAACGGACGAGGCACGGGCAACTTTTCAAAACGATTAAGCGAAAGAATTGCGGCTTTTACCGTTTCTACCCCTTTTTTTGCGTTACATTCGGCAACCACCACCGGCACGCCGATTTTATTTTCGAGCGCTTTTACGTCAATCGAGCCGCCACCGCGGCTAAATTCCGCATACGCGTTTATGACGAACGCCGTCGGAAGCCCGAACGCGATCACTTTCTTCAAAAAGTCAAGCCCGTTTTTGAGATTGACAGCCTGACACACGACCAATACTATTCCGCCGCCCGTAATCGTCCGCGCGGTTTCTTTTTGTTCGAGCGTGTAATCGTCGAAATAACTCCCCGGGAGATCGACCGCCGTAAAGCGCTTGATTTCTGTTTTCCCTATCTTTTTTTCTCTAACCGAAAAGTTCGCTCTGACAGCCTTGGTCGTAACGCCGCACCAGTTCCCGACGCGTTCGTTTTTGCCCGTCAGACCGTTGAACAAAGTGGTTTTGCCGGCGTTCGGAATGCCCGTAACGAACACGTTCCGAGCGCTCATTCGACTTCCACCCTGTTGCAGATTCGAGGCGACAACCCGACCGGTTCGCCGTCCGCCACCACGACGCACCCCGTCTTTTCGCGCGAATAAAGCACCGTAATTTTGCCGCCGCACGACACGCCGAGCGCGGACAATCTGTCGATTTCACTCTTTTCGCCCGCTATATATTTAACGTAAACGGTTCTGCCTTCCGCAATTTTGCTCAACCGCATAACACATATTTCCTAAAAAAATATACGATCGAACTTATGAAAATATGCAGAGGCGGACGCAACGCCTATATGCGACGGATGATCTTGTGCGCACACGTCGTTTTCGTATTTTATAATATATAATTTCTTTTTTAATGTCAATCTTCGTCGGCAATAAGTCGGCAATAAAACAAAATAAGTTTACAATAGAGATTACATTCGTCATCACTAACAAAAAAAGATGCGACGTGTAAAAACGGCGCACCTCTCGCTCTGCCGTCATATAAGCAGAGCCGAAAGGCGCCGCTTGATATAAGGAGGAGAAATGAACGGAAATTCTTTTTCTTCCTATGGGCAAAGCTATATATCGACGCTTGGTACGGGCAAACGAATGGTTCGTTCGTTTAAAAACATAATGCAAAACAAAACTTTCGGTATCGCTGTAACTTATATGGTTTCGTTACTTTCGGTTTCGTTGTGCGTTTCCCGTTATATGCCGCAAAACAGTCAGAGATTTTATCATTAGTTAAAGAAGTTTTCCGTTATCTATGAAAATCTTTTACGTTTTCGGCTAACGTCGTAATCTTATTGTATCCCGATTTCAAAAAAACTATACACCGTTTGCGATGTTTTTTTAAAATCCGATTTCTTCGCGGCATTCTTTGAACGCCTTTACACATGTGTCTATATCCGCTTTGGTGTGAGCCGCGGACATCTGCGTTCTTATGCGCGCTTTGCCCTTAGGTACGACCGGATAGTAAAAACCGGTGACGTAAATTCCCTTTTCGAGCATTTTATCCGCCACCTTTTGCGAAAGAACGGCGTCGTAAAGCATTACGGGAATTATCGCGTGGTCCTTTCCCGCAAGATCGAAGCCCGCTTTTTCCATTTCGGCTCTGAAATATTTGGCGTTTTCTTCGACGCGGTCACGACGAGAATGATCTTTCCGAATCATTTCGAGAACTTTGAGCGTCGTTGCGCATATCGTCGGCGCGAGAGTGTTGGAAAACAAATACGGTCTGCTTCTTTGTCTTAAAAGATCTATTATTTCGCGTCTGCCGCTCGTGAAACCGCCGCTCGCACCGCCGAGCGCTTTTCCGAACGTGCCCGTTATGACGTCTACTCTGCCTTCAACGCCGCAATATTCGGCGGTTCCTTTTCCGTTCGCACCGACGAAACCCGTCGCGTGGCTGTCGTCGACGACCACAAGCGCGCCGTATTTTTCGGCAAGGTCGCATATCCCCTTGAGATTCGCGATTATTCCGTCCATCGAGAAAACGCCGTCCGTGACGATGACCTTGTGCGCCGCGCCGTTCGAATCGGCTTCGCGCAGTTTTTCCTCGAGATCAGCCATATCGTTGTTTTTATAGCGATATTTAGTCGCTTTAGCAAGCCTTACGCCGTCAATTATGCTCGCGTGATTCAACTCGTCGGAAATGATCGCGTCCTCTTTCGTCGTTATCGTTTCGAAAAGTCCGCCGTTAGCGTCGAAACAACTGCTGTAAAGAATGGTGTCGTCCGTGCCGAGAAACTCGGAAACGGCTTTTTCGAGATCTTTATGTATGGTCTGCGTTCCGCAGATGAAACGGACGCTCGACATGCCGTAGCCGTATTTGTCGAGGCTCTTTTTCGCCTCGGCGATAAGCTCGGGATCGTCGGCAAGACCGAGGTAGTTGTTCGCGCAGAAATTAAGCACTCCGCGAGTTTCCGTCGTGTCGATTTTATTGCCTTGCGGCGTCGTTATGACGCGCTCTTCTTTCCAAAGCCCGCTTTCCCTGATTTCGTTAAGTATCCCCTGAAAATATCCTTTATCTATCATAATTCACCTCATTTAGTCCAGTCCATAATGACTTTGCCCGATTTGCCGCTATGCATAAGTTCGAAGCCTTTTTCGAAGTCTCGATAGTTTATTTCGGCGGTAACGATGCCGGAGATATCCAGCCCCGATTTGAGCATAGCGGTCATTTTGTGCCATGTTTCAAACACTTCTCTGCCGTAGATTCCCTGTATCGTCAGCATGTTGAAAATGACTTTGTTCCAATCGATTTTCGTGTCCGGGTTCTGGACGCCGAGCATTGCGATTTTGCCGCCCATGATCATATTGTCGACCATTTCCGAGAACGCGACGCCGCTTCCGCTCATTTCAAGCCCGACGTCGAACCCCTCGGTCATTCCGATCTCTTTCTGAACGTCCTTCAGGCGCACGTTCTTCGTGTTGACCGTCGTTATCGACGAGCAGACTTTTTTTGCAAGTTCAAGCCGAAAGTCGCTTATGTCCGTCAGAACGACGTTTTTCGCGCCGACGTGCCGGCATATCGCGGCAGCCATGATTCCTATCGGACCCGCGCCCGTTATGAGAACGTCCTCGCCTACCATGCCGAATTTGAGCGCGGTATGAGTGGCGTTGCCGAGCGGATCGAAAATCGCATACAGTTTTTCGGGAACTTCGGGATCGGTCAGCCAGAGATTCTGAAGAGGAATCGCCGCGTATTCGGCAAAAATGCCGTCGCGGTTTACGCCTATACCCTGTGTGTTGGGGCAAAGATGTCTGCGCCCTGCTCTGCAATTTCTGCATTTACCGCAAACGACGTGTCCTTCCGCGCTTACGACATCGCCCACTTTGAACGAATCGCTCGCGCCGTTGATCTCGACGATTTCGCCGACGAACTCGTGCCCTATGGTAAGCGGCGGTTTTATGGTCGCTTGCGCCCAGTCGTTCCAGTCGTAGATATGCACGTCCGTTCCGCAGATCGCCGTGTATCTGATTTTGACGAGAGCCTCGCCGTACTTGGGCGTGGGAACGTCTTTGCGGACGAGTTCAAGCCCGCGAGCCGCTTCTGCTTTTACGATTGCATCCATTTTCATAAGTCTTTCTTTTCACCTTCGGTTTCGTATTTCGAACAATCCTTTTCGCCGAGTTCGATTTTCGGCAGACTCCAGCGGAATATGGTCGCCAAAAGCCTGATGAGTATGATAAGAGCAATGCCGACGAAAGCCGCCGCCACCGCTTGCACCGGTCGTAAAAAATAATATGCGAGCGCGCCGCAGATCGAAGCGATCGCGTAGACGTGCTTTTTGAATATGTACGGCAAATTTTCCGTCAGAACGTCGCGCAGAACGCCGCCCCCGACGCCCGTCATCACGCCGACGGTCACGATCAGAAATCCGTTAGACGAAAAACCGTGAACGAACGCTTCTTCCGTTCCCATAATCGTGAACGCGGCAAGACCTATCGCATCGAAAAAATTGTTTATTTTATCGATTCCGGCGCTGAGATCGTAAAACTTATTTCTTGCAAAATAAGAAACCACGAAAACGACGACAGAGCCGATCGCGGCAATCGCGGCAAGGTATCCTTTGGAAAAAACCGCGGGCGGGAAAGAACCGATGAGCGTGTCGCGCATTATTCCGCCGCCGAACGCCGTCACGCAACCTATCACGACGACGCCGAATATATCGAATTTCGCTTTTATCGCGACGAACGCGCCCGAAACGGCAAAAGCGATCGTGCCGATAATTTCAAATATGAACAGAACGATTTCCATTTTTAATTAACCGATCGAAATTTCAAAGCCCGAAGAGAAAAACCGCCGAAGCGCGGCAATCATCCCCGTTCCTCCCCCCATTTTAGCACAATCAAACGGAAAAAACAATATCATATCTAATCATTTTTAGTTTTTATTGCGCATAAAAATGCAATCTGAGGACATAATTCGACTATGACATATTTTAATTATCACGCAACGGCAAAAAAACTCATCCGGGAAGGCAAACTCATAAATTCGAAAATTTTTACGTCCGGCGGCGAAACCGTTTTGCTTTTATATTTCGACGACGTAAAACACCCGGTCATGACAATCAAAAGCTATCGCATACGCGAATACGTTCCGCTTATCGGGAAACCGAATTCGGAAGCGGAAGCGGAATCGAATTCGGAAAGCGACCAGCCCGAAAACGACGAAGAGTAAACAGACGAAACCGAATCGGAACAAGGGAGCGGACGAGCGAAGAAAGCCGAGAACGAGCAAACGCGAGCCGTAAAACGCTCTTGCTTTTTACCAATGATTTTTGCTTGCGACTATTTTGCAAATTCCCGCTTATTACGTTTGACAACGAATTCTTTTTCTGATAGAATATCCAATGATAAGTCTTTAAGGGGTACTGCGATACCCGACGGATACGAGATATCCGCAAGGCAATGACTCATTCGAATAGTACGACCACGGTCGTTTCGTCGGATACTTTTGCGCTTTGCGGTTTGCAAAGCGTTTTTTTATGCCGCAAAGAGCGTAAACGTTACGCTTCTCACCGTCGCAACGATTGAGGGGAAAAATATGTCGGACGAAAAAATCATTCTCGATGAACAGTCGGTAAATCGCGCGCTGGCAAGAATCGCGCACGAGATAACAGAACGAAACAAAGGCGTTGAAAACGTCGTTCTGATCGGCGTCGTTACGCGCGGCGTGCCGATGGCAAAAATTCTTGCCGACAACATCGCAAAGTTCGAAGGCGTCGAAGTTCCGGTCGGAAGCATCGACATTTCGCTTTATCGCGACGATATTACGGAGAAATACGATCATCCCGTCGTAAACGGCACTTCGGTGGACTTCGACGTTAAAAATAAAGTCGTCGTTCTTTGCGACGACGTGATCTTTACGGGGCGCACTGCCCGCGCGGCGATGGAAGCGACCCTTGCGATGGGCAGACCCGCATCCATTCAACTTGCGGTTCTCGTCGACAGAGGTCACAGAGAACTGCCTATCAGAGCAGACTTCGTGGGCAAAAACATGCCGACGAAACTGTCGGAAAAAGTTGCGGTCAATTTCTTTTCGACGGACGGCGAGCAAAACGTCAAACTTGCTTCGCTGGAATGATAAAACGTTATTGACTTAATAACTTTTTATAAATTATATTATAACTTCCGCCGTAACTTGACGGCGGCAATAATCAAGGGTTTAACGGAAATCCGAAATTCACGCCGAAGCGTTTTCATTATATAATACGCGGTGCTTAGCGCGGGGCGCGAAAAATACGGATGACCGCTGAATAATTAATTTTATACGGGAGATATAAAAATTATGAACCTCACCTACCAAGTCAACGAAAAACCGACGTTCGGAAAAACGCTCGTGTTTGCACTCCAGCAGTTGCTTGCGATTCTCGCGGCGACCATTGCCGTTCCCGCGGTAATCAACAACAGCGTTCCCGGTGCGAATATGTCGCAGTCTGCAGCCCTTTTCGGAGCCGGAGTCGGAACCATCGTATACCTCCTCTTCACCAAGTTCAGAAGCCCGGTATTTCTCGGAAGTTCGTTCGCATTTATCGGTTCGATGATAGCGGCGTTCGCCGGCGGCGTATCGATGTCGGTCGGTTATCTCGGACTCATCCTCGGCGCGGCGTTTGCGGGACTCGTTTACGTCGTAATCGCGATTATCGTTAAATATGCCGGAGTAAACTGGATCAATAAACTTATGCCGGCAGTAGTAATCGGGCCGACCGTTTCGATTATCGGTCTTTCGCTCGCGGGGAACGCGATCGGCGACCTCACCTCGGGCGGACTTAAAACCGCCGCCGGCGCTTCTGTTTGCAACCCCTACGTTGCGCTTATCTGCGGACTCGTTACGCTCTTCACCGTCATCGCTTGCTCGGTATACGGCAAAAAGATGGCTAAACTCATTCCTTTCATCATCGGAATTCTCGCGGGTTACGTCGTTGCAGCGATCTTCACCGCAATCGGCTACGCCGCAAACGTCGATGCACTCAAAGTAATCGACTTCGGCAAATTCGCAAATATGCAGTGGTACCCCGACTTCTCCTTTATCGAAGCTTTCAAGGGCGGATATAATTTCGGAGAAAACGGTTCGCTCGGAACCTATATCTTAGCCATCGCAGTCGCCTATATCCCCGTTGCGTTCGTTGTCTTTGCCGAACACATCGCTGACCACAAGAACCTCTCCACCATCATCGGAAAAGATCTTCTTAAAGATCCCGGGCTTGACAAAACACTCCTCGGCGACGGCGTAGGATCCTTTGCGGGCGCGTTGTTCGGAGGCTGCCCGAACACCACTTACGGCGAATCGGTCGCTTGCGTGGCAATCACCGGAAACGCTTCCGTTACCACTATCCTCGCTACTGCGATAATTGCGATACTCGCTTCGTTCGTTGCTCCGTTCGTAACTTTCCTGGCGACTATCCCTAACTGCGTAATGGGCGGCGTGTGCGTTACCCTCTACGGCTTCATTGCGGTATCCGGTCTTAAGATGATTCAGAAAGTCGACCTCGGCGACAACGCAAACCTCTTCGTCGTATCCGTAATCCTTATCTGCGGAATAGGCGGACTTACCGTTTCGTTCGGCAAAGTATCCCTCACGACGGTTGCTTGCTCGCTCATCCTCGGCATCATAACCAACCTTATCTGCAGCAAAGGCAGAATTTCCGACGCGAACGAAAACGAACTCGACGAAACCGAAGCGGAAGCCGCGGCAACCGCAGAAGAGAAATAAACAATTTAAGATAGAAAAAGCTGTCGCTGAAGCGGCAGCTTTTTTGTTTGGTTTTCAAGAACCAAAAAATGTGCCGTATAGCCCGATAATCGTGCTATACGGCAGTTTTCGTTCGATGTAATTACCTTTGGTTACTCCCTATTTTACAGCCTTAATCATTCGCTCGATACCGGAGATATCCTTGCGGATAACGACTTCCTTAAAACCGCGTTTTTCAAGCATTTCTTTAAGAGTCTGCGCTTGTCCTATACCGCATTCGAGATAAAGCGCGCCGCCATCGTTCAACCTGTCGTATGAGTCGGAAACGATGACCTTATAAAAATCAAGTCCGTCAGCGCCGCCGTCGAGAGCAAGCCGCGGTTCGAAGTCCTTTACCGTTTTTTCGAGCCCGTCAACGTCCGCCGACGGAATATAAGGCGGATTCGAAACGATCGCGTCGTACCCCGAACCGACGTCGGTAAGCATATCGCTTTTTATGAATTGCACGTCCGCTCCGTTCGATTTTGCGTTTTGTTCGGCAAGTTCGAGTGCACCGTCGCTTACGTCGGACGCGACGACGGTCGCGCCGCTTTTCAACTTGACGGCAACGGCGATAGCTCCGCTCCCCGTACAAAGATCGAGCACGCGATCGGACGGCGAAATGTTTTCGAGCGCAAACGCAACGAGTTCTTCCGTTTCGGGTCTCGGGATAAGCACTCTTTCGTCGACTTTTAACGTATATCCGTAAAACTCCGCGTCGCCGAAAACATACCATAACGGTCTGCCCGTCGCGCGGTCTTTGGCAAACTTTTTCGCCTCGCGCACTTTGGACGGCTGAATTATCGTTTTGTTGTTTTCGAGTTCGCTTCTTTTAAGCCCGCTCACGCGGCAAACGATCCATTCGGCGTCGCTTTCGTCGTCTACGCCGCCGTTTTTAAGAATGGTTTTTACTTCCGCAAGAAGCTTTTCCGCACTCATCGCGGTTATAAAACTTTGAGCGGGAATACTTTCGTCGGCATCCATTTCAAGCACTTTGTTAAACGCGGCGATGGCAACCTCGAGCATCTGCTCGTCGGGTTCGCGCGTCGTTATTTTTTGAAGAAGAAGCCCGGGCGCTTTGAGCGGATAAAAAATAAAGCAGTCGGTTTTCGCAAGCCCGCGAAGGAGCTCGTAAG
>CAKQKN010000110.1 GCA_934249215.1 uncultured Clostridia bacterium | reverse complement strand
GTGCAAGGATGACCAAGGGTATAAGAACCTTATTAAAATGGTGTCCGCGGCGTATATCGACGGGTTTTACCGCAAGCCGCGCTGCGACTATAAGACGCTTGCGGAAAAACACGAGGGATTGATCTGCCTTTCGGCGTGTCTTGCGGGGCGTATTCCGCAGTATCTTCTTGCGGGGCGGTACGAGGACGCTAAGGCACACGCGCTCTGGATGAAGAGTTTGTTCGGCGAAGATTATTATCTCGAGATACAAGATCACGGGATAGCCGATCAGTTGCGGATCAATCCGCTTTTGTTCCGACTGTCGAAGGAAACGGGGATAAAGCTCGTTGCGACGAACGACGTGCATTATCTGCGGAAAGAGGATGCGTTGATGCAGGAAATCATGATGTGCATCAACACGCAGACGACGCTTGACGATCCCAAGCATATGAAGTTCGAGACGGAGGAGTTTTATCTCAAAAGTCGCGAAGAAATGGAAGTTATGTTCGGAGATACGCCCGAAGTGCTCGACGTTACCACCGAGATCGCGGCGAAATGCTCGGGGGATTGCATTAAACTTAACAAGAAATGCGAACCGGTCAGGGATGCGTCGCTCGTGCCCGGGTACATTCCGCCGAACGGCATGACCGCTTACGAGTATCTGAAGATGCTCGGCGAAGAGGGGCTTAAGAAAAAATATAAGGAAATCACGCCCGAGATAAGGGAAAGATTCGATTATGAGCTCGACACCATCAGCGGAATGGGTTATCTCGAATATTATCTCATCGTGTGGGACTATATAAACTACGCGCGCGAGCATGGTATTCCCGTCGGCGCGGGGCGAGGGAGCGGCGTTAGTTCGATTGTTGCTTATTCGATCGGAATCACGGACGTCGAACCTCTTCAATATAACTTGATTTTCGAAAGATTTCTTAATAAGGAAAGAGTAAGTATGCCCGACTTCGACGTCGACTTTGACCCGGAAAGACGCGAAGAAGTCATTGAGTACGTACGCGATAAGTACGGAAGAGATAAGGTTGCGCAGATCGTTACGTTCGGTACGATGGCGTCGCGTGCCGCTATCAAGGACGTCGCCCGCGTTATGAAAGTTTCATATGCGGAAGTCGACAGGATGACGAAGCTTATGGACGGCAAACATACCATTCCCGAACTTCTGGGGCTTAAGACGAGCAAGAAGGACGGGGACGTTACCGTCAGAGAACTCAAGGAGATGTATCAGACGGACGACACAGTCAAGCGGGTCGTCGACATGGCGATGAAGCTCGAGGGTATGCCGAGAAACATTTCCGAGCATGCCGCCGGAGTCATTATATGTAATAAGGTATTGTCGGACAACATTCCGCTTGCGAGAAACGGCGATGATATCGTCACGCAGTTCAACATGAAAGTTGACGAGCAGATGGGAATGCTCAAAATGGACTTTCTTGCACTCAAAACGCTCACCGATATCAAAAAATGTTGCGACTATATTCTCGAGGACAAAGGGGTTGAGATCAACTTCCGCGAGATCGGGTACGACGACAAGGCGCCGTACGATCTTATGTCGAGCGGCGATACGGACGCAGTGTTCCAGCTCGAATCTCCCGGCATGAAAAAGTTCATGCGGGAACTCAGACCGGAGAATCTCGAGGACGTTATAGCGGGTATTTCGCTTTTCCGTCCCGGTCCGATGGACTCTATTCCCAAATATATACAGTTTAAAAACAATCCGGAAACGATGACGTTCAAGCACGAACTTCTGCGCCCGATTCTTACCGTTACGCACGGCGTTATCATTTATCAGGAGCAGGTTATGGAAATCGTGCGTAAGCTCGCGGGGTTCACTTTCGGGCAAGCGGACATCATAAGGCGTGCCATGGGTAAGAAAAACATGGAAGAAATGGCACGAATGAAGAGCATTTTCATCAACGGCGAAAAGGACGAAAACGGCGAAATTAAGACGGAAGGCGCAATCGCGCGCGGGGTGCCGGCGGAAGTCGCGGACGATATTTTCGAGGAAATGACGAGTTTCGCGCAGTACGCGTTCAACAAGTCGCATGCCGCGGCGTACGCCGTTATAGCGTATCAGACGGCGTATCTCAAGCATTATTATCCGCAGGAGTTTCTTGCGGCGATCCTTAACGACCGAATCGACAAGATCGACGAAATCACTAAATACGTAATTTATCTTAAGGAGCGCGGGATTCCCGTTTTGCAACCGGATATCAACCACTCGAAGGCGTTTTTCTCGGTCGAAGGCAACGGCGTTCGGTTCGGGCTCGTCGGCGTGAAGGGCGTCGGGCTCGGTGCGATCGAAGCGATCGTGGAAGAGAGAACGCGCGGCGGAATGTTTAAATCGTTCGAAGATTTTATGTCGCGCGCGAACGTTAAAGTGCTTAATAAACGACTTATAGAGAACCTTATTTACGCGGGAGCGTTCGATTGCTTCAAGATTGCGAGAAGCAGGCTCATCGCCGTTTACGACGGTCTTATGGACAGAGCGGTGGCGATCGCGAAGGAACGCGACAGCAATCAGTTGAGTTTGTTCAGCGGGGTGTTGTCGGGATATAACGAGCTGACTGTCAAGTATCCCGAACTTGCCGAATACGACGACAAGACGCGGCTTTCGAAAGAGCGCGAAGTACTCGGCGTTTACGTTACGGGGCACCCGCTTACCAAATATATGGACAGTTTTGCGGGACTGTCGTTTAACACCGAATTGTTGCAGTATTACGAAGAGGACGAGGACGGCATCCGCACTTATACGGAAATCAAGGACGGCCAGCGCGTCGAGATGGGCGGAATCATTACCGCCGCTTCAAAAAAAATCACGAAAAGCGGGCAAAGTATGGGAATGATTACGCTCGAGGACGTTTACGGCGGCATCGAGTGCGTGTTTTTCCCGAAAGTATACGATCGGTTCAAGTCCATACTTCGCACGGAAGCCATCGTGAAAATCGAAGGCAAATTGCAGATTCGCGAGGGGCAGAAGCCGTCCATTTCGGTGGACAAGATCAAGGAAACCGAACTGAAAGAAGAGGCTACGCCGCAGAAAAAGGAAGAAAAGCCCGCCGAGTATACGGCGAGCGGAAAGCGCGAATGGCTCGGGATTACCGTACCCGCGGACAAGGAAGGGTATGAGAGCGAAATTCTCGAGACGCTCGGGCTGTATCCGGGCGGAATTCCCGTTATCATCAAAAAAGACGGCAAATATTACAAGACGGGGTGCAGCGTGCGCAATTGTCGCGGACTGCTTTCCGAACTGACTTATTTCGTCGGCGAGAACAATATTTTGTTTTTTGAAAAATAGAGCCTGTTTTATAAAAAACGGGGCTATAGGTCGATTATCGGCTAAAACATGATAAAAAACGGTTTTAAAAAGTCGTTTTAAAGTGTGTGAAACGGTCGGAAAAATCGACCGAGGGGGCTTTATGTCTGAACCGAAAAAGGACAAAAAAATAAGCGTCGTCGTTCCGTGTTATAACGAGGAAGCGACGATCGGAAACTTTTATGACGCGTGCGTTCCCGTTCTCGATGGGAGCGGGTACGACTTCGAGATTATCTTCGTGAACGACGGAAGTTCGGACGGAAGCGAAAAAATTCTTAAAGAACTTGCGGAAAAGGACGAGCGGATTAAGGTCGTTTGTTTCAGCAGAAATTTCGGGCAGCAGGCGGCTATTATCTGCGGTTTCGAAAAAGCGAGCGGCGACGCCGTTATCGAAGCCGACTGCGATTTGCAGGATCCGCCCGAACTGTTTTTGAAACTTATCGGAAAATGGGAGGAAGGGTACGAGGTCGTCCACGGCAGACGGCTCAAACGCAAGGGCGAAAGTCTTTTCAAAAAGGCGACGGCTTCGGCATATTATTCCTTTCTTTCGAAAATCACCGAGGTTCCCGTGCCGAGGAATACCGGCGACTTCAAACTTTACGACAGAAAAGCGTTAAACGCGCTTCTTTCGATGCCCGAGCGGGATAAGTATATTCGCGGGCTTGCGTCCTGGGTGGGGTTCAAGCAGACCTTCGTCGATTACGACCGTCCGGAGCGGGTGGCGGGCGAAACCAAATATACGCTCGGAAAAATGATTCGGCTTGCGAAGTCGGGCATTTTGTCGAACAGCGATTTTCCCCTTTCGCTTTCGCTGAAAACGGGGATTTTCTTCGGAACTTGCTCGGTGATTTGCTTCATCGTGTTCATCGTTCTTGCCGCGTGCGGCGTGAGCGTTCCGCTCGTCGGCTGGGCGTTTCCGTTCGTTGGACTTATGTTTTCGCTGTCTTTCGCGTTTAACGGGCTGACGAACGCATATCTCGCCCGAACTTACCGCGAGGTCAAGGGACGCCCCGATTATCTCGTCGACTATACGCTTAATCTCGGCGGCAAGAAAAAAGATTGAGTTTGCGTTTTTCGTGCGGCGCGGGCGAAAAGGTATTGGCGCGAACGAAAAGGTACGGATACGGACGAAAAACTGCGGACGCGGATGCGGAAACGACTTAAAAACACAAATTAGGTCGCGCGGAGCGGTTCGGAAATCGCGCAAATAGGGGAGATTATTGTCGTGCGTGCGCAAAAAAACGTGCTTTTTCGTTGACAAGCTAGTTAAAAAGCGATATAATGAAAGGGAAAGACGGCGATTTTGCCGTGTGAACTGCGTTTTGCGCAGATATTAAAATCGTTTGCCGAGGAGATCGGCGTTTATCGGGAGGTATTCAGTTATGGCAGAAGATCTTCAGGGTCTGAAACAATACAAGATCGACATCGTTCTCGTTATCGATGCCACGGGTAGTATGGGCCCCTTCATGGGACAGGTAAAAGAGGGTATTCTCGCGGTTCCCGGAGAAATTAAAGAAGCTCTCGAAAAGGAAAACAAACACGTCGAGCAGATGAGGATTAAAGTCATCGACTTCGGCGATTACGGTTATGACGGGAGCGACGCTATTCATCAGACCGAATTCTTCGACGCGGAAACCGACGGCGAAAAAATCGTCAACGCGATCAACGGAATCGAATATATCGGAAGAGGCGGCGACGCTCCCGAAAACGGACTCGAAGCGCTTTATGAAGCGATGGCGTCCGACTGGGCGGAACCCAAGCCTAACGGCCGTCATATAATCGTTCTCGTTACCGACGCGCCCCCGCTGAATCTCGGTGAACGCGCGGAATGCGTGGGTTACGATAAAGACAGATACCCCGAATCGGTCGAAGATCTCGGCGAAATCTGGAACCCCAGCGATATGCAGGGCGGCGACACCGGTCTTAAACTTTCTCCGCTCAAAGCGCGTCTCGTTCTCTTTGCGCCGCAGGGCGTTATCGCGGGACATACCTGGGACGACGTTACCAAGTGGGAAAGAGTCGTTTCCAAACCCGTCGACGCTGCTTCCGGCGTTAAGATCGAAATGGGAGAACTCGTTGCGGAAATCGTTCACAGTATCAAACTGTAATCGGAATTTTGCAAGACGGAGCGATAATCCGAAAGGTAATCAATAAGCAGAAACGGTGGGTGCCGGGTGCATGCAGCACTCGGCACCCTTATTTTAAAGCGGTTTTACGGCGTCGCGAAAAAAGTCGCGGGGGATAAAACGGTTAAGTTATCGTCGGATATCGGGCGGTAAGAAGCAACCCGTGCGCTATCGGTCTTGAAACGAGATCGGGTGAGCGCGGCGGGAAGGGGCAAAGGAGTGTTATGAACGAAAAACTTTTTTTGATGAAAAACGTCGACCCGTCGACGACGGCGTATGAAGAAAGCGCGGTCAAGGCGGACGAAGTGTCGTTTTATGCGGAATATCGCCGCGATACGGAGAACCCGTCCGATCTTTACGGCGGGGACGCTTATCCGACCGTGTGGAGCACGGAAGCGAACGGTAAGAAATGCGGAATCATTCTCGTGTCCGACGGTCTGGGCTCGGGCTCGTTTACTCATTCGAAATTATATGAAAAATACTCTTCCCGGGATGCGGACGAAAGCGAAAAGTTATACGATTTTCTTCGCGGGCTTTACGGCGAGGAGTTTTTCGACGACGAAGAAGCGGTCGATTATGCGATTCGGTCTTTTTCGCCCCGTCAGCCCGACAGTCTTTATATGACGCCGTCCGGGAAAGCGCGTTGCGACGTTCCGTTCTATGCGAGAAGCAGTCAGTATCTCGCTTCGAGAATCGTCTGCGTGGGCGCGTTCTATAAATTCAGAAAAGAAACGAAAAAACTTGCCGAGAACTGGTCGGCGGAGGCGGTTTCCGATTTCCGCACGCGCTTGCAAGCGTATATCGACGGCGAAACGGACGAGGACGGAAGGATAAGTTATAAGGGCGAGCCGATGACGATCGCGAATTGCGATTTGTGGCTCGACGATCCGACCGCGCCCGACTGTCTGAGAAAAAACGTCTGGAAAACGTTCGACGTCAAAAACGATCCCGACAGTTCGAGAGGAACGTATCTTCCTTGCACGTTCGCTTGCTGGGTGTTCGTTGAGGAGGGCGAAAGGGTGAACGCCGCCGCGCTTTATCTTGGCGATTCCCGATGCTATAAAATCGACCTCGTAGACGGCGTCGAGCAGATTTCGGTCGACGACGTGAGCGCGAACGCCGAACATGACGGTGCGATGACGGTTATTCAGACGTTCGGATTCGATCATAACGTCAGAACGGTCAGACAAAACGGCGTCGACGTGAGAATGCACGACGGCGCGATCAAGGCGACGATGATTTCGATGAGAAAGCCGTGCGCAGTGTTCTGCTGTTCGGACGGCGTTTACGATACTTGTCCCGTTTACGACGAACGGCTCGAGGGTATGAAACAGCGCAAGCCGTCGGAAGCGATCGCCGAGTTCGAACTTTTCCGCGAGGTCAACGATCTTGCGTTTGAATATAATTTTCTGACGATTCTTCGCGGGTGCAAAAGTCTTGACGACGTGCGTCAGACTATCGTCAGGTCTTTTTATGCGCATGCGGTGCCCGCCGGCGTGGACGTGCGCGGGGCGAGATCCGCGGTGTCCGTGTTCGAAAACGAAACGCATTCGGGCGGCGTCAAACTCGACGACAGCGCGACGCTCGGAATCAAGTTCTTCTCGGATAAAGCGGGATTTCCCGAACTTATCACGGAACTTCGCGTGACGAAAACGATTCTCGACGAGATATGGGAAAAGTTCACCGCGGAAGAAACGGCGGATAATTACTGCGTGAACGTCAACGATTCGGACTATTCTTCGCAGAAAAAGCGCGAACGGATAGACGCCGAGATTGAAAGCAAATACGGCGGAAAAGAATTTATCGATATTCTCGTCCGTAACGCGCTCGACGGCTATGCGACGATCAAGGCGAACAGAACGCCCGACAACAAGTGGCTGATGTACGGCATTCCGAACAAGGCGATGAAGAGTGATATTGCGATCGCCAACATTATCCGCAAGAATTTTTCCGCACTGCTCGTGAAAGCGGTGGACGAGTTCGACGATCTGTGCGTCGAAAATCTCGGCGGGGATATACTTTGCGATCCGCACGCCCGCGAAAAACTTGCGGCTAAAAAGACGGAACTTAAAAAGCTTTACGAAAAGGTTTGCGCCGATGCTTCGGACAAAGAAGAACGTGAAAAGGCGCTCGCGGAATGCGACGGACTACGTAAAGCGATCGGCGAGACGATAGGCGACGTCGAAAAATCTTACTCCGCGATCGGCGAACTTCGCGAACTTCTGGGAAGAGCCGCCGAAAAACTCGACGGGGCGGAAAAAACGCTCGAATCGGGAGATTACGCCGCGGCGGAAACGCCGTTTATCGAACTTGCGAAGATCGGCGACGGGCTTCGGAACGCGATCGTTGCGATCGGACGATTCGACAGCCGCGTTGCGGTTGATAAAATCTGTTCCGGGTTGGACGGACTGCTTATAAAGTCTGAAAACGACGACGATTCGGGAATCGATCCCGAAGTCGGAAAAGTGCTCGAAAAAATCGCGGGCGACGGAGATTTTCCGTTTATCGCAAAAGTTGCGGGAAAAATTCTCGACGGAACTTACGATAAGGATAAACTCGAGGCGTGGCTTAATTCGGACGGGTCGTTGTATTTCTTTGACGGTGCGATAAGGAACGTGAGCAATTCCGTCATCTGCGACGACGATACCTTCTTTGCGTTCTGCCGTCTGGCGGAAGAAAAGTGCGGTGATTTTTCGGGGTTTGCCGATTATTTCGGCTCGCTCGTCGGGGAGGACAAAATAAACGAGATATTCGACACGCTTCCCGAGAAGGAAAACTTCCTTAAATATGAAAAAGCGGTAGCGGCGCACGAGAATTTCGAAAGACTGTCGGACGATAAAACGGAAATCGTTCTCGGAAGCGCGGGCGACTACGCTTCGATAAAGGAAAATTTCGGCAGAAAACGTCCGTGAACGCTCGGTCGGAACTTTCGGAAAAGTCCGCATCGGAACGGCGAACAAAGGATTCGAATTATAACGGGAGAAGAATTATATGAAAATTGAGGATTTTACTTTATGTTTGATTCCGGGAACGGAGGACGCGACCTGTGAAATCGACAAGTATTGGAAACCCGCCGCCGACGGCTCGAAAATAGCCATCGGTATGAAGGGCGGCGTTAAATATCAGGTTAAGGTAAGAGCCACGGAGCCGAAGTGGAAAAACAACGCCATGGCGGTTGCCGCACTCGAAGCGGAACTGCGCGCGGCGACGGACGACATGACGCGCGAGCGCCTTGAAAAAAGAATCGCGAGCAAGAGAAAAAAGAAGGAAAACGAGGACAAAATCGACGAGATGTACGACAAGTTCCTCAAAATGAAGCAATCGATCATCGAAAAGGTTAAAAGTGTGGGCGGCGGCTCGCTCGTCATTGCGGACGAGGCGTGGAAACAGCCGATTTCCTGGCTCAGCGATTCGGTGTGTTATTGCGAAGCCACTCGCGGGCAGTCGGTGGCGGTCGGACCTTCGTGCCCGGTAAGTTATGCGGACGCTTTTCCCGACGCACAGTCGAGATATAAAGTCGTTGTCGCGCTTGCGACGGCGCTTGCAAGGCTTCACTCGGCGGGAATCAGACACAACGACCTTAAAAGAACGAATACGCTCATTCTTTCGAAAGGGGATAATCCGCAAGTCGCACTTATCGACTTCGACGCGGCGTTCTTCCTTAACGAGTTCGTCAGTCATAAGTACCACGCTAAAGTGTGGAATCTGATACTCGGCGGAACGTATTTTGCGCCTGAGATGTTACGGTTGTCGGAGGGGCTTTCCGCAAGCGATCTTTTTGAAGATAAAGACAAATTTCTTAGCGAGTACGATTATAAAGATATTACTATGGCGTCGGATATTTTCTCGTTCGGCATTACCGCCTACGAATACATTTTCGACGTGGAAAGCCCGATGTTCGATTTCGTCAAGGACGGCGAAAGGGTGAAGAGCAACGAGTACGGCGCGATGCTTCTCTCCGGATATGAGATCGATTTCCCCGACGAGGTAAAAAGCGATCCGTTCCTGTTTGCCATGATGAAATGGATGCTTGCCGTCGATCCCTCCGATCGTCCGACTGCCGAACAGGTTGCGAAAGCGTTTACGAGCGGAAGTCTTGATGACGTTTCCGACAAATTCTTGCCGGAAGATCTTTCTTCGCCGTGGGAAGAGGACGGGATCGAATGGATTCCCGAGAAAATTGCCGATGACAACGTGGAAATCAAGCGTATTCGCGGTCAGGTCGGGCGCTATCTCGTGAACTATAAGTCGAAATCTTATTCGGTCACGAGAAGAAAAGACAGACTGATCGAGGACGGCTACGCAAAGGCGGGCGGAAGCGCGGCTTCCGGTACTGCTGTCGCGGGCGGCGCTTCGTCGGTTGACGACAAAAAAACGCTTTGGGAATGCGATTTCGGAAAAACGAGCGAAAGAACGCTCCCGAGCAGCGTCAGAAGAAGCGGTATCAACGGCAAATATTGCATACAGAACAATCTGCTCGGTTTGTTTACGTTCGAACAACTCAAAGAGAAAGGATTCTTCTTCGACGACGCGGACAAGTTTAAACTTTGGCCTGCGGACGAAGAAAAAGGCACGATCGTTTCGGTCGGAAGAATCGCGAGAAACGTGGAAAAAGGTTCGGGCGAATATCTGCTTTATTCGAAGGACGGCTCGTCTTTCGAACTGTTCTCGTTCGACAGACTAGTCCGCGCGGGACACGTTACTCTCAAGCCTACGAGGGAAATTTGTCAGCCGTGGTCGGACAATCTCGAGTTCGTGCCGGAAAATATTCCGGAAAGCGTTCAGAGTGTTTCGAGATCGCTCAACATTTTCAATCCGACGGATCACACGAAATATAAGTACGTTCAGAACGGCGTTACGACGGTCACGAGGGAAATCGATCTTCTCGATCGCGGGTGGCTTCGTAAAAAATAAAACCGTAAAACGGGGCTATAGGTCGATTATCGGTACATATATTATAGACGGGTGCGGCGTTGAAACGGCGCAAAAAGTCGGGCTATGAGTCGATTGTCGGAAAAAAGTCGATTATCTTAAAAACGATGCAAGGCATCGGCAAAAAATTCGGGGAGTGGTATAATGGCTGAATCCGTTGAGAAGGGACTTTTCGGCGTGCATGCGCCGTGGCGGAGCGATCCGATCAAATTTAAGGACGATCGTTCTTTCGAAATCGTTCGGGGGAGCGCGCCGGGGTATTATAAATATTCCGTCGACGGCGTCGTTTGTTCGAAACAGGTGGACGCCGTTCAGCTCATCGAGTGGAAAATGGCGGAGGCTTTTTCGAGCGATCTTATTTTGCCCGAAAGCAAATTGTTCCGTCTTACGGGGAGCGAGGCAGTAATGCGCGATTTTATCGACGAGAGCGGAGATTATCTCGTCGAAAGAAACGGAAGCGTTCTGCTCGTGAACGATTATTATCTTTATGCGGAAAAACTTGCCGAGCCCGGCGACGCGGTCGTCGAAGAGGGTAAGAGACAGGTCGCGCATTTGTACGAGGGGGCGGATAAACCCTGGATCGACGATTGCATAAAGTTTGTCGCGTCGGACGCCGCGTCGGTGAAAAAGGCGGTTACGAAAGGTAAATATATCGTCGACAGACACAGCGGTTACACCGTCGTGTACTCCGCTTCGCGACTTATTACGGACGGGCTTGCGGTGAAAGATTCCGCGATGTTCGACGAGTATTTCAGATCGAAAGCGACGTCGAAGAAGTGGACGGCGAAGAAAACGAACGCGTTTTTCGAAATGTTCCCGATTTATGCGCGCGAGATTTTCGGGTATGACGATTCGGACGGGAATATTTCTTCGCTTTACGAAGCGGCGCTGTTTTACCTCCGTGCGACCGATTGCGGAAACAAAAAAGGTAAAAATTTCGCGGCGTGGGCAAAGAACGTTTTCGACAAGGAGAAGTCCGATATGACCGCGAAAAGCGAGTCGGTAAAGACGGTCGGAACGGTTATTTCGCTCGTTTCCGAGCTCGCTCGGGGGATCAAAGACGACGCAACCTTGATTATGAGCGAATGGCTCGGAATGAAATTGCGCTCGAGCGTTAACGGAAAACTCGATTACAGGTTGTTTTTCGCGCACGCGATGCGCGAGGCGCTGTGCGGAAGCGGTTACGGCGCGGGTAAAAAGAAAAATGCCGTCGGTTTGTACGTCGTGAGCGATTTTGAAAAAGACAGGAAAATAAATTTTGCGAAGCGTTGCGACGACGTGCCGCTCGTAAAGATTTTCGACGATGCGAGATGGCAGGAAACTTCCGAGAAAGCGGAAAAAATCAAGGCGCGGGCGGATATGCTGAAAGAAGCGGTCGAATCTGTGAATAAACTCGTGAAAATCGTGGGTGATTCGGCGACGGACGTTCCGAAAGACTCGAACTTTCTCGCTTGTGCGGCGTATCTCGAGAAGCGGCCGAAAGCGGAAACGAAAGATGAACTTAAGAGCGGCGAATACGAGCAGATGAAAAATCTCGTCGACGAAGCGTTGACGGCGGTAGGTTCTGCGGGTTCTTTTATCTCGGGAATCGGCGAATACGCTCGGCTTTTGAGAAACGCGTGGCTGGACTTTCGCTGCCTTGACACGGACGCGAAAAAATACAGAAAACGCAAGCCTTTTATGCTGTTTGCGAAATCTGTGCATAAGCCTTTCGAGAAAAAGGACAGACCTGCGGAATATTCGGGGTATAAACTCGTGTATATTTGCAACAGATATGAGATAACTCGGTGCTTCGACCGCACGATAAAGATCGCGGGAACGGAGTTTTCGATCCCGAGCGGAAGCTGCTACTACGTTTCGGAAAAGAAAAGCGGCAAGAAAAAAGGACTGTTTTCCGAAGAAGCGCTCGTTTATTGCGGGCTTGCCGAATGGCGAAAATAAGACGGAAAATCGAACGATAAAACAGAACGCAAAAAACAGGACGGGAGAATCAGAATTATGAGTAGAATAAACGAAGAATCGTTCCGTAAAAAATATTATGAAATCAATCGCGCGGACAGGACGGACGGTGACGTCGGCTCGGGATTCGGGGCTGACGACACCGGCTTCGGTTCCGACAAAGCGGGGCTTGAAGCGGTTTTGAACGCGGAAAGAGCGGGGTTCGACGAAAAGGAGAATTTACCTGAATTCAAAAACTTTCTCGGTGAGAGAGCGGACGGTAAAAACGTCGATAACGGACATATAGCCGTACTTTCGACGGCTACGCTGCGCCGTTGGATCGTTGCGGGCAAGTATCGGTCGGACGAACTTTCGAAAAAGAAACTCGTCGAATCGGGACTTGTCGATCCGCTTGCGGACGGATTTATGGTCTATGACGACGACGTTCTGCCGTATTCGCTTTTTCACGGCGACGACGTCGGGTGCACTTACGTTCTGCACATGGGCGGAAGAAATATTACGCTTCAGATAATCGATCCCGAAACGTTCTTTTTTGCGCTGCCTTTTGCGGACGCTTCGAATAGAAATGATTCGGATTTCGGCGGCGACGGCATCGGCGAAGGATATCCTGATGAGTTCGACGATACGAACGATTCCGACGTTTTCGACGATTCCGATATTGACGACGAAGATGCGGACGACTTCGATTACGGCTACGGAGCGGACGACGAGCGTACCGTTACGGAAGATCGCGATGCGGAGGAAAAAGACCGTGTCGCGGAAGGAAAGATCAAAGAAAAGAATTATCCCGCGCTCAGCAAACCGACGATGGTTATCGTCGTCGATGCGGTCAAGTGCGGTTCGCTGATCAGCGTCCTGCGCAATACTTGCGACGGAAAACCCTCGAACGACTGGTTCGATTTCCTTTTTCCCGGCGGCCGGTCGGACGAGGCGGGGCTTAAGAGTAAATTTTTCATTTCGCTTATCGACGGGCGGGCGCTTAAGGTGGTTGCGAGCAGTGCGACGCCTTACGCTTATTGCGATAAACAGAGTACTCTCGTTTCAAGGCTGTCTTTATTGTGGATGAACGGGTTTGCCGATCCCGATAAAAAATGGATCAAGGTCGTGCGCGAGAACGAGAGAGAACTTTTCGGACGAAACGACAGTCAGACGCTCGTGCTTATTACCGACGACGAACAGAATTTTACTCCCGACGACGCCGAATGGTTCGAGAATTTAAAAGACGACGTGAAAACGTTCGTGATCGGAGTGGGATCGGGCGGAAAGAGAGCTGCGCTCGCGCTCGAACCGGACGAAAGTCGGAGTTTCGTGAACGCGCCGTCCAAAGAAGATCTCAAAAAAGCGTTTGAATCCGTCGTGCGAATGACGGGAGAGTATTAAGGTGTTTAAGTTTCCTTAAACGTCGAAAAAACGAGTGAGAAGGCACGCGGACGGAACTCGTCCAAGTTGAGAAAAAAAAGGAGTAAGATATGTCAAAGATCGTTGCGATTACCGGTATGTGTTCTTCGGCGAACAAGCCGACGGGCTATCAGTTCGTGCCGGAGGATAATAAACTCGTCGCGAGAGGTTCGTTCAGAATGTACGGCGGCGGCGACGAGGTCGTCAGCGACGTCGCCGGAAATTTCTATACCGCGCCGACGTTCAAATGTACGTGCGGAATGGGGCATTTGTATCAGTGTAAGGAGTGCGGAAGTTTCGTCTGTTACGACGGAAAAGCGCACGAAAAACTTCAGTGTCCGTCTTGTCACACCTTAAACTACGTTCCCGCGGCTGCGCCCGACGGACGAATCGCGAGGAGAGGTAAAGCGGGCAGCGCTATGGTCGATATTGTGCTTGCGATCGACACGTCGAGCAGTATGAATGCGGGCGGAAGATTAGCCGTCGTCAAGCAGGCGGCGGTCGAAGAATTCGTCGCAAGGTACGAAGGGAAATGTCGCATGGCGGTTATGTCGTTCGACACGAAAGTGTCCGTCCTTACTCCGCTTACGGATAATTTAAGTGCCGTTAAACGACTTATAGGCGGACTTTCGGCTTATGGCGGAACGACTTCGCCGTTCGGTGCCGTTCTTCGCGACGCAAAACTCAAAGATTTCCGCGAGTCGCAGAATAAGCGCTATCTCGTCGTGTTTACCGACGGAGAATGGGCGGGTGACAGGGACGGAAACATTTCGTCATCGATGAAAATCAAGGACATGGGGATAACCATTCTGTCCATCGGTTGCGCGGGCGCGGACGCAGATTTTCTTAACAGAATTTCTTCGCCCGACGGTTCGATCGTTACGACCGATTCGGGAATCAGAAGCGCGTTCGCGACGGTCGCTTCCAAGTCCGAGCAATAAAACGCGACTTCGGTCGGGGAGAGCTTTTTCGGCGAGCGATTGTCGGTTTTGCCGTATGATCGGTATTTTCGGAGTGTAAATGGGATATAGTTTATTTGACAAAAAGGCGTGGGCAGACAAAATCCGATCGACCGATGAAAGCGAGCGGCGCTCGATCGTTCTGCCGACCCCTACCGGGTACGTCGAACTGAACGTTCCGCAGGGCGCCGTTGAAGAATATGAAGCGCGCGAAAAACGCAAATTCAAGCCGCTCGATACGCCCGAAAACCTGCGGTCAAAGCTGAAAGGACTTGCGGACGCGGACGAGATAAGCGATTTTGCGCTCGAAAACGACTTGTGCGATTATTGCGATTTCGGCGGATTGCACGCGGAAGCGGCGCGTTGTCTTGTTTCGGTCGTGCTCGAATGCTGTCTTAAATATCCGCTTCTTCGGGCGAAAACCTGTTTTATCGGTTCGGTGGACGCGTTTTGCGAAAGGATGAAAGAGGCGGCGGAAGGCAACGGTGAAGTTATCGTTCAGTTCGGGCTCGAAAAAATCATAGACGATACGAGCGAACTTAAAAAAATCGGCGAAGCGGCGTACGTTTCGATGTGCGCGCAGAAGAAGAAAAAGGACGATTATCTCGCGTTTGCGTCAAATCATTCGGGTTTCTTCGACGCGGTCGTTCTCGATCCGCAAGATTTCGGAAGCAACGCGTTCAGCGAGCAGGAAGAATTGCTTAAATACAACGTGGAGATCGGGTTTCACCCCGAAGGGTGTGGTTCGATCGAGTACGTGATTTACCACGAGATGGGGCATTTGCTCGATTATATTCTCGACGTGAGTAATTCCGACGAGTTCGAAAATATGAAAAAAGACTATAAGCCCGCGGATATCACATGCGAACTTTGCAGATATGCCGCGTATAATTCGCAGGAAATGCTCGCCGAGGCGTTTGCGGAGTATTTTTGCAATAAAAAACCCCGTCCTTTGGCAAAAAGGATAGGGCTGATGAGCGATCGCGCTTATGCCGCAAAAAAGTTCTGAAAGATTTCGAAGCGACCGTCGAAAAATTTGAAATTCTTGTCGGCGGCGTTTTGCTGCGCGGTTGGTCGGAAAAAAATCAGTCGTTTTCGGTTTTATGCGTTTGATTGTTGCCTTGCCCGTCGGAACTTTGTCCGTTTTCGTTTTGCGCGTCGTCGGTCTGCGGTTTGACTTTTTGTCCTTTGCCGCGCTTTATGTGTTTCATTTCGGGCGGAAGGTTGTTGCGTTCGGGGTGAGTGAGCGCGCCGTGTATGCGTTCTTTGACGAAAGGAATTTCCTCCTGAACCGAGCGCAGAAGATCTTTCACAAACTGGCGCTGCGTGTGCTTATCTGCGGGGCAGACGTTTTTGAGAATAGGCTTGTCCTTCATGAACGCGATGATATTTTTCTCTTCGATGAAGATCATCGGGCGGATTACGGTAATCGCCGTTCGCGAAAGGTAAGTTATCGGCTGAAAGGTGGAAAGTCTGCCTTCGTAAAACATCGACAAAAGGAACGTTTCGTTCAGATCGTCGGCGTGGTGCCCGAGCGCGAGTTTGTTGCAGCCGTTTGCAAGCGCGATCGTGTTGAGCGCGCCGCGGCGGAGTTTCGAACAAAGGCTGCAGGGATTGGATTCCTTGCGTATGTCGAACAGAATCTCGCCGATCTCGGTTTTTTCCAAGATGAAGGGAATTTCGCTTTTTTCGCATTCGACGCGGAGTCCGTCGATTTTGCTTTGGTCGGTGTCCTTGAACCCCATGTCGATCGTGATCGCGATGACGTCGAATTTTTTCGGATAGAATTTTTTGAGCGCGGAAAAAAGATAGACGAGCAGCAGACTGTCTTTTCCGCCCGAAAGCCCGATCGCGATTTTGTCGCCTTTTTCTATCATGCCGTATTCGTCTATCGCGCGGCGAAAGGGCGAAAGCAGTTGTTGAATTGTCATAGGTTCCTCTCTTGCTCGGTCGGCGCAAATCGGAATATTGCGACCGCCTCACGTTATATATATTACGACCTTAATTATATATATTGACGGCTCGAAATACAAATAAAAAGAGGTAGTTTTTTATTTATAATGGCGGATAAGTTGGTTGAATTTTTGTTCGGAATATTCGGAAACGATTTTGTCACGGTGGCGCTCATTTCGGCGGTTCCGCTGATCGAGCTTAAAGGGGCGATACCCATCGGGCTTAAAGCCGGGCTGACGCTTTTGCAGTCGGCTGCGCTTTCTTACGTCGGCTCGTCGCTCGTGTGCATTCCGCTTTATTTTCTGCTTTTGCCCGTTTTCGGCCTTTTAAAAAAGAGCGGGGCGGTCGGAAAGTTTTTCGGTAAAGTTGAAAATATGCTATATTTGAAGGCGAGCGATCTTGCGGAAAAAGCCGGGAAAAGAAAGATTGACGGCGGGCTTTCGGCTGAAGAAAAGAGGGGAAAAGCCGATCGGCTTATACTTGCCGCGCTGTTCGCGTTCGTCGCGATTCCCCTCCCGATGACGGGGATATGGACGGGAACAGCCATTGCCGTGTTCTTGCATATCGATTTCGGACGGGCGTTCGTTGCGCTCGTCGGCGGAAATTTTGTCGCAGGGGCGCTAATTACCTTGCTAACTTTTCTTTTTAAGGATAAAATAGATTACGTGATTTACGCGCTGTTCATCGTCTTTATCGTGATGCTGGTTCTTCTCATAATCAAAATCGCGAGAACTCCGTCCGATCCGTCTAAAAGCGGCGGGACGGAAAGCGGCGGAGAAACGAAAGAATAGGACTTTGCGGGTCGGCTCGGTCGGAACCGACGTTCGTTCCGGACTTTGCGTGAAAGGGCGGATTGCTCATGAATAAAGTAAATTTCGAAAAAGAGAGAGAAGAGCAGCTTAAACTTCTCGGGAAAAACAAGAAAATGTTGCTTCACGCTTGCTGTGCGCCGTGCAGCACGGCTTGTCTTGAAAGGCTCGCCCATGATTTCCGCGTTACCGTGTATTTTTATAATCCGAACATGGATACGCGCGCGGAATTCGAAAAACGGGCGGACGAAATGAAGAGGTTTTTGCTCGAAGCGTATGGCGATTCGGTCGGGCTAGTCGTCGAAAACTACGACCCGAACGAATTTTACGATTGCGTGCGCGGGCTCGAGAAAGAACCCGAAGGCGGCGCAAGGTGCGAAAAATGTTTTCGGCTTCGGCTCGGAAGAACCGCGCGGTATGCTGTGGATAACGGATTCGATTGTTTTACGACGACGCTTACGGTAAGCCCGTACAAGAACGCTCCGCTTATCAACGGCGTCGGACAAGAAGCGGCGGAAGAGGCCGGCGTCGAATGGATTTTTTCCGATTTTAAAAAGGCGGGCGGTTTTCTTCGCTCGACGGAGATTTCCGCAAAGTACGGACTATATCGTCAGAATTACTGCGGGTGCGTTTTCTCCCGCTTGACAAAATACGATTAAAAGCTCGCCTATAAGTCGATTATCACACTGTTTTGGCGCAAAAAGGACGAGAACGTTCGCAAAAAACGCGGAACGAAAAGAACGAAACGGACGAAAAAATGTTGATTATTGAAAAAGCCGATAAAAAAGGATACGGATATAAGGAACTCGGGCTCGAGAAAGGCGACGCCGTTCTTCGGTTTAACGGATATGACGCGGAAGATATTCTCGATTACGTCTACTACGACGGACAAGAGAACTTCGAGATGGAAATTCTTGCGAAAAACGGTGAAAAAGTTACCGTCGAAGTCGATAAGTATGAGGACGAGTCGCTGGGGCTTACGTTTGCGGACGACGGACTGAAAACAAAAACCTGTCTTAACGACTGCATTTTCTGCTTTGTCAGACAGATGCCGAAAGGAATGCGCTCCACGCTTTACGTCAAAGACGACGATTATCGGCAAAGCCTTCTTTACGGGAACTTCGTCACGATGACGAACGTGACGGATAATGATATCGAGCGGATTATAAGGCTGAAATTTTCGCCGCTGTACGTTTCCGTTCAGACGATGAACGGAGAACTTCGCAAAAAAATGCTGAATAACAGATTCGCGGACAAACTCGAGTGGCAGCTTAAGCGGCTCGAGGAGGGCGGAATCGAAGTGAATGCGCAGGTCGTTTTGGTCAAAGGCGTGAACGACGGAAAAGAACTCGACTATACGATAGACAAACTTTACGAGCTGAAAAACGTCGTTTCGGCGGCGGTAGTGCCGTGCGGAATAACGAAATTCCGCGAAGGACTTTATCCGATCGAGGACATTGACAAAGAGTATGCGCGGGCGGTCATAAATCAGGTCGAAAGTGCGAATAAACGACACGGAGACCGACTTATTCAACTTGCGGACGAGTTCTTTTTCAAAGCGGAACTGCCGCTTCCCGGCGAAGATTATTACGGCGATTTTACGCAGGTGGAAAACGGCGTCGGAATGAGCCTTAAATTCAAAAAAGACGTCGAATATCTCGCCGCGAATCACAAAGGTCCGCTTTTGCCGAAAGGAAAGTATCTTACCGTGTGCGGGACGAGCATTTATAAATTTATGAAAGGTATCGTCGAAACGGTGGCGAAAAGCTGCGACGGCGTGACGATCGATCTGCTTGCCGTCGAAAACGACTTTTTCGGACATACCGTGAACTGCACGGGGCTCCTTACCGGGGGCGATATTTATAACGCGGTGAAAAAGCACGGCGGAAACTACGACGTTTTACTTATTCCCGACACTTGCCTTATGCGTGGCGAGAATATTTTTCTCGACGACGTGACGACGGATGAACTTTCCGAAAAACTCGGAATGAAAGTCGTGCGCGCGGTGATGCCGGAATCGGAAGAGTAAAAATAAAGTTGCGTGTCTCGCGCGGTCGTTAAAAAGTCCGCAAAAGTCCGTCTATAAGTCCGTTAACAAGCAAAATGCGGAATAAAAGCGGTCGGAGGGATGCGCAAAACGGAACTCAAAAACGAATAGTATAACGAAAAAAATACAATAATCTAAGGAAAGAAAAAATGAAGCCGATAGTAGCGATAGTCGGAAGACCCAACGTCGGAAAGTCCACGTTGTTCAACAAAATTACAGGAAGAAAAATTGCAATCGTAGAGGATAAACCCGGAGTTACCCGCGATCGTATTTATGCGGACGCCGAGTGGTGCGGGCATACGTTTACCCTCGTCGATACGGGAGGTATCGAACTGAAAAGCGACGACGAGATGTGGCGGCACATCAAAAAACAAGCGGAAATCGCGATCGATACCGCGGACGTGATTCTGCTTATATGCGACGTCAAGAGCGAGCTTACCGCGTCCGATTACGACGTTGCGGATATGCTTCGGCGAAGTCGTAAACCGGTAGTTCTCGCGGTGAATAAACTGGATAACTATAAACCGGAAAAACTTTTCGAATATTATAATCTCGGGCTTGGCGAGCCGTTCGGCATTTCTTGCGAACAGGCGATCGGGCTCGGAGATATGCTCGACGAGGTTTGCACGTATCTCGAAAAAGCCGAAGCGGAAGAAGAGGAAAGCGAGGCGATCAGAATCGCCGTCGTCGGAAAGCCGAACGCGGGCAAGAGCAGTCTTGTCAACAAACTTCTCGGCTATGACCGCACGATCGTTTCGAATATTTCGGGTACGACGCGCGACGCCATCGATACGCCTTTTTCGTATAACGGAAAAGATTACGTTCTTATCGACACCGCGGGAATCAGAAAGAAAAAAGCGGTGGACGAGGACGTCGAGTATTACAGCGTTATCCGTGCGCTCGGCGCGGTGCGGCGCGCGGACGTGTGTCTTGTCGTTGTCGACAGTAACGAGGGATTGAGCGAGCAGGACGTCAAAATCTGCGGTTACGTCCACGAGCAGGGAAAGCCGTCGGTTATAGTCATGAATAAATGGGATCTTATCGAAAAGGATTCCGACACGATCAACAAATTCAACAAAAAACTCGACTGTGACCTTGCGTTTATGGACTACTATAAGTCGGTTTACGTTTCGGCAAAGTCCGGTCAGCGCGTCGAAAAAATACTTGCGGTCGCGATGGAATCGTATGAGAACGCGAGAAGGCGCATTACGACGGGAACGCTTAACGATCTCATCGGCGACGCGGTGAGAACGATCGATCCGCCCTCGAAAAAGGGCAGACGGCTCAAGATTTATTACGCCACGCAGGACGACGTTTGCCCGCCGCGCTTCGTCGTGTTCGTGAACGATTCCGAACTCGTACATTTTTCATATAAGCGTTACCTCGAAAACGTCATCAGAAAGGCGTTCGATTTTTCGGGTACGCCGATCAGACTTTATTTCAGAAACCGCGACGAGGATTGAGTTTCGGCATTAACCGAGGCGAAACTTCGTTGCTAAGGAGCGGTTGCCTATGCAGCTACATTTTAAAGATTTATGGTGGAGCTTTCTTTTGCTGGCGGTGGGATCGTATCTTATCGGAAGCGTGAGTTTTGCGCGGATTATTTCGAGTGCGAAAAATAGAGATATAACGAAAATCGGCAGCGGAAATCCCGGAACTATGAATATGAGCCGCGAGTTCGGGCTCGGGATAGGAATTTTGACGCTTCTTCTCGACATTTCGAAAGGCGTCGTGCCCGCGCTCGTAGGCAGACTTGCTTTTTCGGGTATGTTTTTCGGGGATTCGCCCCTCGAAGTGGGAATGACTGCGCAATATCTTGCCGGTTTTTGCGCTGTGGTCGGGCATATTTTTCCGATTTATTACAAGTTCAAGGGCGGGAAAGGTATTGCCGTGACGATCGGGGTGTTCCTCGTCGGCGAGTGGTATATCACGCTTATTTTCGCGGCAATCGCGCTTGCGTATATTCTTATTACGGAAATGGGCTCGATGGGGTCGTTCATTGCGACGACGCCGTCCGCTATCGTTGCGGTCATTCGACTTTATAACCTCGGCTTTTCGTCGGGCGTTAAGTTTGACTACGGCGTGGCGTTCTTCTCTTTGTCGATGCTGCTCGTCCTCGGAATAATCACGCTTACTTGGGTTGCGCACAAGAAAAACATTAAAAGTTTACTCGCGGGAGAAGAGCACGAAACGGGTTGGATCGGAATGATCCGCAAGGAAAAAATCAAACGGAAAATGAAAAAGCTCGGCAAGAGCGGGGACGGTTATAAAAAGATCGGCGACGGCGTTTCCGATTCGTCCGAAAGCGTTGCGACAGTCTTGTCGCTTAGGGAAGATAAGACCGAGGACGACACGGAAGAGATCGAATGATATGTTTGCCTGTCGGTCTGCGGTTTTGCGAAAACGGCGATAATCGACTTATAAGCGGGGTTTTTGCTTTTTTAAAGGTCGTTTTCTTGTTTTTCGTAAAGAAAAATTTTTGCGGAAAATATTAAATTCGGATTCATCGGGAAATTATATATGGAAACACAAACGATAAATATCGGTTCGGCGGAACTTTCCGTCGTTATATCGACGAAAGGGGCTGAACTTCAAAGCGTTAAACTGAACGGAAAAGAAAGGCTTTGGCAAGGCGACGAAAAATTCTGGGGCGGGCGTTCGCCCGTTCTGTTCCCTTTGTGCGGTTCGCTCAAGGACAAAAAATACGTTTACGAGGGAAAAATTTATTCGATGCCGTCGCACGGGTTTGCCCGAAACAGTGTGTTTTCGGGTGAAAAAATTGCGGAGAACAAAGCCGTTTTCACGCTTAAATCGAGCGAGGAAACGAAAAAATTTTATCCGTTCGATTTTACGTTCGAGGTCGCTTACGAGGTCGTCGGGAACGCACTTAAAGTAAGCTTTAAAGTAACGAACGACGGGGATAAGCCCCTTTGGACTTCGGTCGGAAGCCACGAGTCGTTTATGCTCGACGAACCCGTCGAAATGTATGATCTGCTTTTCGAAAAAGACGAAAAGTTTTTGTCGGACGTGGTCGTAAAGGGCGGACTGATAATCGACGAACAAGACGATTTCGGCGCGGGAAAAATTCTTCCGTGCAGCGACGATATGTTCTTTCACGACACCGTCGTTCTGCGCGGAATAAATTCGCGTGCGGTAAGCCTCAGACATAACGGTAAAGCGATCGCGACCTGCCGCTTCGACGCGGAAAATCTTCTTATCTGGAAAGTGGCGGGGGCGAACTACGTCTGCATCGAACCTTGGCTTAACTACCCCGATCGAACCGATTCCGACGGCGATATTCTCAAAAAGCCCGGTTTGGTTTTTGTCGGGAAGGGCGAAAGTTTTGAAAACGTTCATTCGGTGGAATATTTCGCGGAGTGATTTTACGGGCTTTCGGCGTTGAACGGCGTCGTGCTTTTCGCGCGTTGCTTTTTGCCGAAATGCGCGCCGTAAGCCGTTAATCGGAAGAAGTGTTACAAAGGAGAATTTATGGGAAAGACGAAAACGATTCTCGGATATGCGTGGACTGTCTTGCTGATAATATGTCTGCTTGCGTTCATAATCGCGTTTGCGTTTGCCGTTCCGATCTGGTTCAGACCTTTTTATTATATGCAGATCAAGCCGCTCGACATCGAGGCGACGTCTGGGTTTTCTTACGATCGGATCATCGCCGCGTATAACGACGTTCTCGATTATCTTAATTTCGGCACGCCGTTCGGGGTGGGCGATCTGAAATATTCGGAGTCGGGAAAAAGCCACTTCGAGGACTGTAAAATTCTTTTCGATCTCGATCTTTGGGGGCTGATCGTTTCGGCGGTCGTGCTTCTCGCCGGTTTTTTGCTTGCGAAGTTCGCAAATTTTAAGCCGCGCAAAATCGGGGGCTTCGACTTCTCGTTTTATTCGGGGGTGGTCGGCGCGGTCATTCCGCCCGTCGTTGGGATTGCGATGCTCGTCGATTTCGAGGGCGCGTTCACGCTTTTTCACACGCTGTTTTTTCCCGGAAAGGACAACTGGTATTTCGACCCGTTCGAGGACGAAGTCATAAGAATACTTCCCGCCGAATTCTTTATGAATTGCGGAATACTAATCATCGTGATATGGTTCGCGCTGTGCATTGCGTTTATCGTTCGCGGAATCGTGAAAAAGAAAAAAGCGGCGATTGCGGCTTCTTCCGCGACTGCGGTTTCTGCTTCTTCGGACGCGACTTTCGGCGCGGCTTCGGCAACGGAACCCGACGGTTCGGGAAAAGGCTCGGAATCGGACGCATAATAAAAACAAAACGGAACGACTTTTCTGTCGTTCCGCGTTTTATTTAAGAGTTACCGCATCGGGTGCGGTTCTCTTTTCCGACCGTGGTCGGCTTTATGCGATGAAACCCGCCTGTGCCGTATAGGGTAAATAATAACCCGCTCCTAAAAGCAGGTGGGTGCTTAGCTCAACGAATCTGACTTCCTGACGAAAGGGCTTGCTCAAGACATAAACCCCAGGCTTTGCATATCGCTAAAGACGTCGGCTCCCTTTTTATATTTGTGGATTACATTAGACCCTACCTCGTACACCGCAGGCACAGTTATATTATAACAAACACGGCGAACTATCGCAACTGTTTTGTCGGATAAATCGACAATATTATCGGGAGGAAAATCGGTTGGAAAATCAGCCGGGAAATCGGCGAAAAATCGCCGTTGAATCGAAAACGATCGGCGAAAAAGCCGCGCCGAATCGGCGACGATCGACAAAAATCGGTAACGGATTATGAAAACGAAAGAAGAAGGCAGGTTGATAAATTTCAGACCTATTTGCGCTGTCGCCGCGTTTTTTGCGGTCGGCATTGCTTGCGCGTTCTTTCTTAAATTCAACGTCGGCGCAATGATCGCGTGTCTTGCCGCGCTCGTTCTTATATCGGTTTCGGCGGTAGTTTTTGGCGAAAACGTCAAGCGCGGTTTTATCGTTCTTGCCGTGCTCATTGCCGTTTTTGCTGCGGGGTTCGGTTATTCTTTTGCGAAAATCAAACTTGCCGAAAGCGCGGAGGCGCCCGACGGGTTCGTTGAAGTGACCGCCACGGTCGAAAGTTTTTCGGTGCTTTCTTCCGGCGGTTTTCGTATCGTTTTCAGAAATTTTGCGGTTAGCGGAGCAGAATTTGACGGCGGTGCGGTCGGATATTTCGATTCGGGCGTGCTGAAGAACGCGTTTGAAGAAAGGGCGGCGGTCAATGCCGGCAAACTGACTTTTCCGTCGGAAAATTGCCCTTCCGAGGGCGATCGGATGTCGTTTTATTGCTACGTTCAAAATCGCGCGCAAGGCGGCGAATCGACTTACGACGTGTTTTCGGGTGTGGCGTTTTCGGTGAGCGGGGTGAAGAATGCCCGATACGCAGGCGACGATGCAAACGTTTTCGAGAAAACGGCGCGTTGGATAAAGGGCGTTATGAGTACCGGACTTGACGGCGATGCGTTCCCGCTTGCGATTGCTTTGACGCTCGGCGATACTTCGCTCGTCGGTGATAAAATATCCGCATTCCGTTTTGCCGGGATTGCGCATGTTTTTGCGGTTTCGGGACTTCACGTCGGATTGTTCTTTGCAATTCTCGCGTTTATCGCGAAAAAATTCGGTTTGGTTCACCTCAAAAGATTGGCTTTTATTTTTATTCCGACTTTGTTTTATTGCTTTTTGTGCGGATTCCGCCCGTCGTCAGTTCGTGCGCTCGTGATGGCGGCGACTGTGATCCTTGCCGAAGATCTCGGATTCAAGCGCGACGGGTTGTCGGCGATAGCGCTTGCCTTGATCGTCATTCTTATGATCGAGCCGTTTTATCTGTTCGATACGGGAACTCGCCTTTCTTTTCTTGCCGTCGTCGGAATCGCCGTGCTTGCGCCCGTGTTTAAGCGCGGAGCAAAACCGCTCGGGACGGTGGGTGAACTATTGTCGGTCACGCTCGGCGCAACGCTCGCAACGCTTCCCGTTCTCGTCGATATGTCGGGCTATATGTCGCTTATCTCGCTTTTTGCAAATCTTTTGTTTGTTCCGATTTTCTCGCTTGCATACGAACTTACCGCTGTTTCGGCGGCGCTTGGGTGCGTGGAGTTTCTCGTTTTCAAAGCGGCGAAAATCACTTTGTTTCTTCCGTCGGCGTTTCTCGGCATAATCGGTGAAATCGTTGCGTTCTTTGACTTTTCCGTGTTTGCGCTTCCGCTTTCTTTCGGCTTTGCGTCCGTTTTTTACTACGTGGGCTTGCTTTTTACGAGCGATCTTTTCAATCTCTCCGGCAAGAAAAAGGCGATCGTCGTTTCGACCGCGTTCGTCTTGACGGCGCTCACCGTCGCTTTGGAATTTTTTGCGTAATTTTTTAATAAAAACCTCGCTATAGATTGATTATCACGGTAGTTTTAAAGAATCAGAGGTCGTCGCCGAGGAGTTCTCTTTTCTTTTTTTCGAATTCTTCTTGAGTGAGAATGCCGGAGTCTTTCAGTTCTTTCAGTTTTTTAAGTTTTTCATACTTTTCTTCGAAATCGTCTTTCGTTTCGTCGGCGAGTTCTTTCGATTTTACGGATTTACCGATAAATGACAGCGCTTTTAAGGGAAATTTTTTCTTCTCTTTTTCTGCGGCGGCAGTGTTTCCCGCATTGGATATCGCTTGTTTCAGAGTTCCCACCGTGTCGATCCCGAAAGTCTTGTCGATTATGCCTATTACGTCGCTTATCATGGCGACATTGCGTTCGGCACTCGTTTTGCCCGTGAGTAAAGTCAGTGCTTGGTTGAGAAATAATTTCGCTGATTTTTTGTCCTCAAAATCAAAAGACAAGACCGAACTTAGAAAGTAAACGTCGCAGTGCAGACCTTGCGGCTTGATTTGCGGGATTCCGTTATAGTATTTGATTTCGCCGACAGAATAACGATAATCTTTAGGCGATTCATCTGCGTCAAACGCATTTTTGACAACGGTAATGAAAACATTCGTTAAATATAATTCGGCTTTTTTGCCGTCGGATGTAATCGTTCCCTTGAAAAGCAGTGCTTCATCTTCTCTGAACGAGTATTCAAACATTGGTTGTTCTCCTTTTCTTTTTTTGGGGGCGATTTTCGGGAAAATAAAAGCGCCGCTTCTCGCGAAACGGCGCCATAGCTGGCACGCTTCGCAAAGTTGCGACACTATCCATTGTTTTAAAAACGAACGGTAAAACGAAACGCGCGGGCTATCGTATTATGTCCGTTCGTTTGCATGTTAAAAACCGCCCCGGTTAAAATCGGGGAATGTTGTTTGCTATTCAGGATAATGTCGCATTAAGAATTGTAACATTATCCGAGTAAAAAATCAACACTTTTTCAGTGTTATTATTTTTTATGATTAAAAATAAGTGTGTAAATAATTTCGGTAAGAAGATAAAAGTCCCGCTATAGGTTGATTATTTGAGTGTTTTTTTGGGGTTTACGCATCGATTTGAAGGTGCTTAAACTTCTTTTATTTTTGCAAAGATGCTTTCGATCTGGGTGCAGGTGATGCACTTGGGGATTTTCGGGAACGAGGCGGAAAGCGCTTTCAAGTCTGTCTTTTCCGCGATTACGGGGATTACGTGCTTTTTCAGTTTGACTGCGAGAGGATATTCGACGCGCATAACGTAGTTGCCGGGGATAAGCATGTTCGGCGTTATCACCATTAAAAACAGATTGCAGTCGCGGATATGTTCGGCGATCTCGTCGTTGAAATTCTATCCCGCTTTAAGGCTTTCGTCGTACCACACGGTCGCTTTTTCGGCATTTTTCGAAGCGTTTATCAAGTTTACGATCGTTTTCAGTTGTTCCGAATCGCATTTTCTGTAACTGATAAAAATGAGCGGTTTTTCGAAACTGTGAAACCGAGCGGGGATTTGCGCAGAGTGACTTTTCAGTTCGTCGATTCTCTCAGCTATCTGCTCAAGCGTTTCATCCGAAATTCGGCTCCCCGCGTTTTTAATGTGGTGTATTTTTCCGATTCGGGTGTTGAATAGATTTTCTATGTCGTTTTCGAACAGAACGGGGATAAGCGGTACGTTGTTTTTTATTGCGCCGAGGCATTCGGAAACGAAACCACTGTTATTCCACGTTATGTATTTTTCGGTTACGCAACATATTACGCAGTCCACGCCGTCGAAATCCGTTCGTTCGCCGTCCGACGGCGAATCGTGGTAGCAAATAGCGCAGTCTGTCCTTTCGAGTATTCCGTCGCACAGTTTTTCGAAACAGACGCACCGATCGATCGGATGCATCGAGATCAGAATTTTCGGTTTTTTAGGCGAATTTAAATCGTTTTCATTAAAATATCTCGGTTGCATTTTTACTCCTTGCGCTGACGCAGTCGCATTCCGTAAACACGGCTTATTTTACCATGCGTTCGGCGGAAAAGACAAACGTTTCTGCGGACGAAAAAGTTTTTGACGTTTTTGGCGCGCGGCTCGATCGTATATACTTTCGGGCGAGTGCGGCGCGCGGCGTACCGATGCTTCGTGAACCGAACAGGCGGGTAAGCTTTTTACATGCGAAAAGGGCTGTGAACCCGTTTAAAACGGGCAGTGATATACGATTTGATATATGCCGATTAAAAAGCTGTGTGCGAATCGTGTAGTATTATGGTATAAAAGGTTGATTTTCATTTTTTTTATTGATATAATGTTATCGATATAAAAAGGTCGATAGCGTCTCGCGGTCAGGCGAGGGGGTGCGGCTGATACGAAAAAGTTGTGCCAAAGACGCTGGAGGACGGGAAAATGGCTGAAAACGTTTCAAAGTCGGTCATTGCGAGGTTGCCGACGTATCTTCACTATCTGAAGTCTGCCGTCAGGACGAAGCCGACAGTTTCGTCCAAGTGGCTTGCCGACGCGCTCGGGCTCGGCGAAGTGCAGGTGAGAAAAGACCTTGCGCTCGTCAGCGGTGCGGGGAAGCCCAGGATCGGCTACGTAACCGAAGAACTGATCGAGCACATTGAGAATATGCTCCGCAGTAACGAGAAGCACCATGCGATTATAGTAGGCGCGGGAAAACTCGGGCTTGCGCTTCTTTCGTACGAGGGCTTTTCCGAGTACGGAACGGAAATTCTCGCGGCGTTCGATCGCGACGAGAGAAAGTGCGGGCTTGCGCATTTCGGAAAACCCATTTACGGGGTGGACACGCTCAAATCGTTCTGCGACGAAAATCACCCGGAGATCGGCATTCTGACCGTTCCCGAATCGAACGCGCAGATCGTTTGCGACGAGCTTACGGCGTGCGGAATCAAACGGATCCTTAATTTTTCGCCTGTGATATTGTCTGTTCCGAAAGACGTTAAGGTCAACAACGTGAACGTGGCTGCGTCGCTCGCGGTTCTGCTCGCAAAGTAAAAAAACGAAAAAAAGAAATAATCTTTAAAATAAGAAATAATTTTTCACTGCCACAAAGGAGGGTAAGTAAGAATATGAACAAAATCACGATTATCGGAAGCGGAAGAGTCGGATCGACGATCGCTTATTCGCTCACTTGCAGAGGCCTTGCCGACGAAATTGTCATCATCGATATTAACGGTGAACGCGCGTTGGGCGAAGCTCTCGACATTCGTCAGGGACTTTCCTACGACAGTTCCTGCAAGGTATATGCCGGAAATTACGAGGACGCGAATAATTCCGACATAGTGGTTATCACCTCCGGTATCGCGAGAAAGCCCGGACAGTCAAGACTCGAGCTTATCAAGACGAATATCGAAATTCAGAAGTCGATAATCCCGAATATTACCAAATACGCGCCCGACGCCGTTTACGTAATGGTTTCAAATCCCGTCGACGTTCTGACTTATTCTTTCTGCCGTTTGTCGGGCATTCCCGAAAACAAGATTATCGGTTCGGGTGCTATCATCGACACTGCTCGTCTGCGTTCGAGAATCGCCGAATATTGCGGTCTCGAGGTCGGAAACGTTCACGCGTATATGTTCGGCGAACACGGCGATTCGGGCTTCGTTCCCTGGTCGATCGCGACCGTTGCCGGCGTTCCTCTTCTTCACTATCAGAAAGCGGTTGAGGGCGGAAGCAAACTTAACCCCGTTCTCGACACCGACGAAATCGAAAAATACGTTCGCGAATCGGGCGCAAAAGTCATTTCGAGAAAGGGCGCTACGTTCTATGCAATCGCTTCGACCGTTTGCCATATCTGCAAATCCATTCTCGAAGGTTCCAACACCGCTATGACCGTTTCCTCGATGATGCACGGCGAATATGGCGTCGAAGACGTTTGCCTCAGTACGATCAATATCGTAGGCCGCGGCGGAATCTGCGGAAAGATCAACCCTGCGCTTACCGCCGACGAGATCGAACAGCTCCACAAGAGCGCGGAAGTTCTTAAGGCTACCATTTCGCAGATCGAGTTTTAATTCGCGGGGTGCGGATTAAAACGGACGCGACGGACGACGAAACGAAGAAACGTAGAGAGAATAACGTATCGGAAATATGGAATATCGCATAGAAAAAGACACGATGGGCGAGGTTAAAGTCCCCGCCGACAAATATTGGGCTGCCCAGACCGAGCGCAGCCACGAAAACTTTCTTATCGGAACGGAGGTTATGCCCCGCGAGATCACGCATGCCTTCGGCATTCTGAAAAAAGCCGCGGCGCTTGCCAACTTCGCGCTCGGGAAACTTTCAGAAGAAAAGAAAAACGCCATTTGCGCGGCTTGCGACGAAGTTATTTCGGGAAGCCTTAACGAGCATTTTCCGCTCGTCGTCTGGCAGACCGGAAGCGGCACGCAGTCGAACATGAACGCGAACGAAGTAATCGCGAACCGCGGTAACGAAATCGCGGGGAAGAAACTTCTTCACCCCAACGACGACATAAACAAGAGTCAGAGTTCGAACGACACGTTCCCCACCGCTATGCACATTGCGGCGGTGCTTGCGATCGAGGATTCGCTTTTCCCGTCGATCGACGAACTTATCGCGACTTTTAAAAGGCTCGAAGAAGAAAACTACGGCGTCGTAAAGAGCGGAAGAACGCATTTGCAAGACGCGGTTCCAATCGCTTTTTCGCAAGAAATAAGCGGTTGGCGCGCGATGCTCGAAAAAACGAAAGAACAGATTTCGCTTTCGCTTAAAGGGCTTAAGGAACTTGCGCTCGGCGGTACAGCCGTCGGCACCGGACTTAACGCGCCCGAGGGATTCGACACCGAAGTCGCGGCTCGCGTATCCGAACTTACCGGCAAGACTTTCGTTACGTCGGACAATAAATTCCACGCGCTCACGTCCAAAGACGCGCTCGTGTTCGCTCACGGCGCGATGAAAGCTCTTGCGTGCAATCTTATGAAGATCGCGAACGACGTGCGTTGGCTGGCGTCCGGTCCGAGATGCGGGCTCGGCGAGATATTCATTCCCGAGAACGAACCCGGCTCGTCCATAATGCCCGGTAAAGTCAATCCCACGCAGTGCGAAGCACTCACTATGGTTGCCGTTCAGGTTATGGCGAACGACGTAGCCGTTTCTATGGGTGCGTCGCAGGGCAATTTCGAACTTAACGTGTTTATGCCCGTGATCATTTATAACTTCCTGCAGTCGGCAAGACTGCTCGCCGACGGTATCCGTTCGTTCAACAAGAACTGCGCGGTCGGAATCAAGGCGAACAAGGAAAAAATGGCGCACAACCTGCACAATTCGCTTATGCTCGTAACCGCGCTCAATCCGTATATCGGTTACGAAAACGCGGCGAAAACGTCAAAACTTGCCTATAAAGAAAACATTTCGCTCAAAGAAGCCTGCGTGAAACTCGGGTTCCTTACGCCGGAAAAATTCGACGAAGTATTCCATCCCGAAGAGATGGCGAAAATAAAGTAACGGGGAGCGTTCTTATCCCCGTGCATCGGCTGGGGATAAATTCTCCTTTGCCTGATCGGAATACGCTTCGTTCGGGTGTCGATTCATTGAAGAGGTTCGATATGAAAATTTGTTACTATCCGGGGTGCACCCTTAAAACCAAGGCGAAAGACCTCGATCGCTATGCGAGGGCGTCGGCTTCCGCGCTTGGGATAGAAATGCAGGAAATCGAAGACTGGCAATGCTGCGGCGCGGTTTATCCCACCGCGCGCGACGAAATCGCGAACAAGCTTTCGGCTGTGCGCGCGCTCGACTATGCTGCGAAAAACGGCGGTGAACTGCTTACGCTTTGCTCCGCTTGTCATAACGTCATAAAGCGCGTTAACGACGACATGAAAAACGACGAGAATATCCGCACGAAAGCCAACAACTATCTGGCTCTCGAAACGCCGTATTCGGGGGAAACCCGCGTTATTCATTATCTCGAAATGCTGCGCGACAAAGTGGGCTTCGACGAAATCGCGAAAAAGGTCGTAAACCCGATTAAACGACCTATAGCCGCATATTACGGATGTCTTTTGCTCCGTCCGAGCAAGGTTATGGCGTTCGATAACCCCGAAAATCCCTCGATACTCGAGGACTTCATCAAGGCGATCGGCGGAACGCCCGTCAGGTATCCGATGAGAAACGAGTGTTGCGGCGCATACGTCGGCGTGAAGAATCCCGCGCTTCCCGAAAGAAGAAGCGGAATGATCCTTAAAAGCGCGGCGGAAAAGGGTGCGGAAGTCGTCGTGACGGCATGCCCGCTGTGCCTTTATAACCTTAAGAAATTTAACGACACGCAGCTCGAACCGGTATATTTTACCGAACTTCTTGCCGAGGCTCTGGGGGTGAAAGAATGACCGACGACAAAAAACTTCTCGTTGAAAATATTCTTTTGCTTTCGGGAACGGAAGTGCGCAAGTGCATGAAATGCGGCAAATGTTCGGGCAGATGTCCCGCATATAAGGATATGGACGTTCGTCCGCATCAGTTCGTGTCGTATATCATAGAAGGTAAGGTCGACAAGCTTCTGAAAAGCAAATCGATCTGGAATTGTCTTTCCTGTATGGAATGCGTCGAGCGTTGCCCGAGAGGAGTTGCGCCGCAAGGCGTGATAGAGGCAGTTCGCACGACCGTCGTCAGAATGCAGGGCGGCGACGCGCTGAAAGCCGAGGAAATTCCGCCGCTCGTCGACGAAACCGTTCCGCAACAGCTTTTCGTGAGCGCGTTCAGAAAATATAAGAAGTAAAGTGAACGCAAAGAAAGATAACGACACGATTAAAAATGACGAAACATGTGATTAAGAAAATCGGAGATTAAGAAAAACGGAGTAAGATAACCGAAAATGCGTAGAATTGGTGTATTTATTTGTTGGTGTGGAAGCAATATCGCCGCGACCGTGGACGTGCGGCGTGTTGCCGAGGCTATTAAAGCCGAGCCCGGAGTGGTTTTTTCCGCCGATTACCAGTATATGTGCTCGGAAAACGGGCAACAGCTTATCAAAAAAGCGATAATCGACTATAAACTTGACGGCGCGGTCATTGGTTCCTGCTCGCCCAGAATGCATGAACAGACTTTCAGAAAGGCGGCGGAAAGCGTCGGACTAAACTCGTTTATGGTGGAAATAGCCAACCTGCGCGAGCAATGTTCCTGGATACATAAAGATATGGAAGAAGCGACCGAGAAAGCTCTTATTCTTGTTCGCACTGCGATCGCGAAGGTTCGCCTCGACGCGCCGCTCACCGCGGGCGAAAGCCCCGTTACCAAACGTGCGCTCGTCATCGGCGGCGGTATCGCAGGTATTCAGGCGGCTCTCGACATAGCGGAAGCGGGTTATCCCGTGGATATCGTGGAAAAGAACCCCACGATCGGCGGCAGAATGGCGCAACTCGACAAGACGTTCCCGACGCTCGACTGCTCCGCGTGTATTCTTACGCCGAAAATGGTCGATTGCGCGCAAAACGAGAAAATCGACATTCTTTCTTATTCCGAAGTCGAGGAAGTCAAGGGCTTCGTCGGTAATTTCAAGGTCAAAATCAGAAAGAAAGCGAGATACGTCGACGAAACCAAATGTACCGGTTGTAAGGTATGTATGGAAAAATGTCCGTCGAAGAAAGGACTTAACGAGTTCAATATGAATCTCAACAATCGCTCCGCGATCTATATTCCGTTCGCGCAGGCGATACCTAACGTTGCGGTTATCGATCCCGAACAGTGTATTAAGCTCAAGACCGGCAAATGCGGGCTTTGCAAAATGAACTGCGGCGCCGGAGCGATCAATTACGAGATGAAAGACGAATTCATCGAGCGCGAATACGGCGCGATCGTCGTTGCGACGGGTTTCAGACCGATCAAGGTGGACGCGTTCAACGAGTACGGTTACAGCGACAACAAGGACGTTATAACTTCGCTCGAACTCGAAAGACTTATGAACGCGGCTGGTCCGACGAACGGCGTTCTGCTTCGGCCGTCCGACAATACTCACCCCAAGGTTATCACCTTTATTCAATGCGTAGGCTCGCGCGACGTGTCCGGTTGCGGAAAACCGTACTGCTCGAAAATCTGCTGTATGTATACGGCGAAACACGCGATGCTGATCAGAGAAAAATATCCCGACACCGAAGTTCACGTGTTTTATATCGACGTGAGAACTCCCGGTAAGAACTACGACGAATTCTATCGTCGCGCGGTCGAACAATACGGCGTCGATTATATCAAAGGTATGGTCGGCAAGGTATATAACGAAAACGGCAAGCTTATGGTGCAGGGCAGCAACCTCATCGAAAACGAGCAAGTCGTCATTCCGTCCGACCTCGTCGTTCTCGCGACGGCGATCGAACCCGAGCCGTCCGTCAGAAAGATCGCGACTATGCTTACGGCGAGCATCGACACGAACAACTTCATGAACGAATCGCACCCCAAACTCCGTCCGGTCGAAAGCCCGACGGCGGGCGTGTATCTCGCGGGCGTGTGCCAGGGTCCGAAAGACATTCCCGAAACCGTTTCTCAGGCTTCGGCGTGTGCGGCAAAGGTGCTCGGACTTCTCGCGAAAGACAAACTCAAAACCAACCCGTGCATCGCGCATTCGGACGAGAATATGTGCAACGGCTGCTCGCAGTGTGCTAACGTATGCGCTTACGGTGCGATAAGCTATATAAATAAGGAATTCAGAATAGGCGGAGGCAAGACCGAAACGAGGAGGGTTGCTTACGTAAATCCCGCCGTATGTCAGGGCTGCGGCGCTTGCACCGTAACTTGCCCGTCGGGTGCAATGGATCTTTCGGGATTCTCCACGAACCAGATTTTGTCGGAGGTTGAGGCTGTATGCAAGAAGTAACGAACGTTGAAAAAAAGGAATTTGTTCCAAATATAGTGGCGTTTTGCTGTAACTGGTGCTCGTATGCGGGCGCAGATCTTGCCGGATCGTCGCGACTTTCCTATCCCGCAAACGTAAAAATAATAAGAGTTCCCTGCTCTTGCAGAGTTAACCCCACGTTCATTTTGAAAGCGTTCCAGCGCGGTGCTGACGGAGTCATCATCTGCGGTTGTCACCCCGGGGATTGCCACTACGTAACCGGTAACTACTACGCGAGAAGAAGAACGGCGTTGCTGTTCAGTTTTCTCGACTATCTCGGAATCGAGCGCGAAAGAACGAGAGTGGAATGGGTTTCCGCCGCGGAAGGCGCAAGATTCTCCGCCGTTATGAACGATTTCGTCGCAAAAGTGACGGCGCTCGGCGAAAACAAGAGATTGCAGGACCTCAGAGTTAAGGAGGACATCGATAAATGAACGAACTCGAAAAGCTTATGATTCAGACCGCGAAAGAACTGCTCGAAAGCGGCGAGGTCGCAAGAGTCGTCGGTTGGACTAAAGGCGAATTCGTTTACGATCCCTCGCCCGCGACTTTCGAAACGGTCGATCGCCTCAAAGATTTCGTTTATAACGATTTCTGCGGCGCGAATCTGTCCAAATACCTTATAAATATATCCAAGAAAGAGGGTAAGACGGCGGTTTTCCTTAAACCGTGCGACACTTACAGCTTTAACCAACTGCTCAAAGAACACAGAATCGAAAGAGAGAAATTCCTCGTCATCGGCGTCGAATGCAACGGCAAACTCGACAACTATAAGCTCGAAAACCTCGGCATTACTTCCGTGAGAGAAGAAAGCTACGAGGGCGACACCGTGAAGTTCGACACGGCAAGCGGCGAAAAGACATGCAAAAAAGAGGAGTCGCTTCTCGAAAAATGCCTTACCTGCAAGGGTAAAAAGCATATGGTCGCCGACCGCACGATAATTCTTCACGAAGATGAAGAACCCGTTTCCGACAGATTCTCCGAGGTCAGAAAACTCGAGAGTATGACCGCGGACGAGCGGTTTGCGTTTTGGAAAAGTCAACTTTCCAAGTGCATTCGTTGCAACGCTTGCAGAAACGTTTGCCCCGCTTGCACCTGCGTCAAATGCGTGTTCGACAATCCGCGCTCGGGCGTTGCGGCGAAAGCCAACGACGACGAGTTCGAAGAACAGCTTTTCCATATTATAAGAGCGTTCCACGTTTCGGGACGTTGCACCGACTGCGGCGAATGTTCGCGCGTGTGCCCGCAGAGAATTCCGCTCCATCTTCTCAACAGAAAATTCATCAAGGACATCGACGAATTTTACGGCGATTACCGTGCCGGAGAAGAAAGCGAGGGCAAAACTCCGCTGACCTCATTTACCCCGGACGACATTGAACCGGGTGCTGTTTTCGACAAGACGGAGGCTAAAAAATGATGAGAATAAATCGCAAAAACGAAAAAGCGTTTTACGACGCGCTCGCATCGAAAGCGCCGCTGTATATGCCGATAAAAAAAGCCGGCGAGGTCAATTACGGAAAATATGAAGCGGGCGTCGAAACGGCGATCGATACCCTGAAAACCGTCAAGTCGCCCAAGGATTTCTTCTTCCCGCAGAGCGAGAACATGATGAAGTTCAAAATGCAGGGGCAGAAGATAGACATAATCGACGTTCGGAGCGAGAAAGATCCGTTCGTGATTTTCGGAGTGCGCGCTTGCGATTTCAAGGCGTTCTCGGTTCTCGACAACGTGTTTCTGCAAGAACCCGTCGATACTTTCTATAAGGCAAGACGGGAAGCGGGCATAATCGTGACGCACGCTTGCGGCAACCCCGAAGAAAGTTGTTTCTGCACCGTTTTCGGAATCGACGCCGCCGACCCGCAAGGCGACGCGACCGTCTGGACGGACGAAAACTATATGTGGATTCGTTCGAATACCGAAAAGGGCAATGTCGTAACCGAAGCGGCGAAAGCGTTCGAAGAAAAAGAGGACGACGAAACCGTCGAGAAGATGAAAACGGCGATCCGCGAAAAAATCGAAGCGTTGCCTTACGCTCATCTCGATATATCCGCGTTCAAGCCGGAAAGACTCAACGAACTCTTCAATATGCCGATCTGGCAAGAGTTGTCCGAAGCGTGCCTCGGCTGCGGCGCATGCACGTTCGTGTGCCCGACCTGCCAATGCTTCGACATACGCGACTTCAAGACGAACGACGGCGTCGTCCGTTTCCGTTGCTGGGATTCGTGCATGTATTCCGATTTCACGCAGATGGCGGCGGCAAACCCGCGCACGACGCAGATGCAGCGTTATCGTCAGAGATTTATGCACAAGCTGGTTTATTATCCGTCGCAGTATAACGGAATGTATTCCTGCGTAGGGTGCGGAAGATGCGTGAAGAAATGTCCGCAGCATCTGAACATAATCAAGGTTATCAAAAAAACGGGTGAAGCGAATGACTAACGAAAATCTTATTCCGCATATCGGCGTCGTTACCGATATTCGTCGCGATACCGCGGACGTCAAGACGTTCAGAGTGGTAGGGCGCGACGGCAAGAAACTTTTTGAACATATGCCCGGTCAGTGCGCAATGGTGTCTATCCCCGGCGTCGGCGAATGTATGTTCTCCATTACTTCCTCGCCCACGAACGAGGAATTCATGGAATTCTCAATCAAGAAATGCGGCTGCGTTACCGAGGTTATTCATTCGATCGAAGTCGGTCAGGAAATCACGGTTCGCGGACCTTACGGCAGAAACTTCCCCGTCGAGGGCGATTTCAAGGGCAAAGATCTTTTGTTCATTGCCGGCGGTATCGGTCTTGCGCCCCTTCGCAGCGTTATCAACTACGTCCGTCATTACAGAAACAATTACGGTAAAGTTACCGTCGTTTACGGCGCGAGAAGCGCGGACGACCTCGTGGATATCGACGAGATAAGAAACGAGTGGGAAAACGAAAAGGACTTCGAAGTTTATCTTACCATCGACAGACCGCAGGAGGGCTGGAACGGGCACGTCGGATTCGTACCCGCTTACGTCAAGGAACTCGGGCTCGATCCCGGTATGACGGCCATTCTTTGCGGCCCGCCCATCATGATCAAGTTCACGCTTGCGGGGCTTCTGGAACTCGGCTTTTCCAAGGAACGCGTTTACACGACGCTCGAACTTCGCATGAAATGCGGAATCGGCAAGTGCGGAAGATGCAACGTCGGAAACAAGTTCGTCTGTAAGGACGGACCGGTGTTCAGAATGGACGAGCTGGACGAACTGCCCAACGAATATTAAGAGGCGGGGAGGTAACGACATATGGAAAATTTTGTAAACGTTTATTTCTTCGGAAAAAGATATCGGGTACCCGAAAGCCTTACCATTATGAAGGCTATGGAGTACGCGGGATATAAGCTCGTGCGCGGGTGCGGTTGCAGAAACGGATTCTGCGGCGCGTGCGCCACGATCTACAGAATCAAGGGCAAACAGGAACTCAAGACCTGCCTTGCTTGTCAGCAGCAGGTGGAAGAGGGAATGTACGTCGCGACTCTTCCGTTCTTCCCGCTCGTAAAACAAGTTTACGACATAGAGAAGATCAAACCCACGGAACAGATCATGATGCAGCTTTATCCCGAAATTTACAGCTGTATCGGTTGCAACGCTTGCACCAAGGCTTGCACGCAAGGGCTCAACGTTATGCAATATATCGCTTACGCACAGCGCGGCGAGTTCAAAAAGTGCGCGGAGGAAAGTTTCGACTGCGTTATGTGCGGCGTTTGTTCTTCCCGTTGTCCCGCGGGCATTTCTCATCCGCAGGTGGCGGAACTCGCGCGCAGACTTTACGGCAAGTATATCGCGCCCGAGTGCAAACACCTCGAAAAGAGAGTTGCCGAGATCAACAACGGCGATTTCGAAAAACTTCTCGAGGACGTCATGGGCAAGCCCGTTTCCGAACTCAAAGAACTTTATAACCACAGAGATATAGAAAAATAAGGAGGAAGAGCATGTTTAAATATACCGACGAACAACTCGCTTCGCTTAAGAAAGTGGAAGCGACGAGAGAAGCGAGAATGAACTCGCTCTTTCCCCGCATGACCGCCGACGAAAAGGACGCGGTTCTCAAAGAAAATCACCCCGACTACGTCGAAGCGGCTTATGAAAATCTTAAAGTCGGACCTAACGCCGGCGACAAGGTTCTTCACGAGCTTGCGCATCTTCTTCAGGGCACGTCGCGCGTGCTCGGAAAAGAGATCGATCTCGAGCATCCCGATTACGACGTGGACGTTCTCGTTATCGGCGGCGGCGGCGCGGGTTCTTCTGCCGCGGTAACCGCGCACGCAAACGGCGCGACCGTTCTGATCGTTACGAAACTTCGTATCGGCGACGCGAACACGATGATGGCGGAAGGCGGCATTCAGGCTGCCGATAAGGAAAACGACAGCCCCGCGATTCACTACCTCGACGCTTTCGGCGGCGGACATTTTGCCGCGAAGCCCGAACTTCTCAAAAAACTCGTCAACGAGGCTCCCGACGCGATCAAGTGGCTTTCCGATCTCGGCGTTATGTTCGACAAGGACGAAAACGGCAATATGATTACCACGCACGGCGGCGGCACTTCGAGAAAGAGAATGCACGCGTGCAAGGACTATTCCGGAGCGGAGATTATGAGAACGCTTCGCGACGAAGTGCTTAACCGCGGTATTCCCGTCGTGGACTTCACCGCCGCGATAGAGATTATCAAGGACGAAAACGGAAACGCCGCGGGCGCCGTTCTTCTCAACATGGAAACGGAAGAAATTCTCGTTGCCAAAGCGAAAACGGTCATCATCGCCACGGGCGGTGCGGGCAGACTTCATTATCAGGGCTTCCCGACCAGTAATCACTACGGTGCGACGGCGGACGGACTCGTTCTCGCGTATCGCGCTGGCGCGAAACTGCTTTACGCCGACACTCTTCAGTACCATCCGACGGGTGCCGCAGCTCCGACTCAGATATTCGGCGCGCTCGTTACCGAAAAGGTCAGATCGCTCGGTGCACAGCTCGTCAATAAGAACGGCAAAGCGTTCGTATATTCGCTCGAAACGAGGGACGTCACTGCTTCTTCCATTATCCGCGAGTGCAGAACGCGCGGAAACGGAATCAAGACGACGGATGGCGAGGGTGTCTGGCTCGATACGCCGATGATCGAAATGATCGGCGGCGAGGGCACGATCGAAAAACGTATTCCCGCAATGATGAGAATGTTCGGGAAATACGGCATCGACATAAGAAAAGAGCCTATTCTCGTTTACCCGACGCTTCACTATCAGAACGGCGGAATCGATATAAACGACAACACCGAAACCACGAAGGTCAAGAATCTGTTTGTGGCGGGCGAAGCCGTCGGAGGAATTCACGGCAGAAACAGACTTATGGGCAACTCCCTTCTCGACATTATCGTATTCGGACGCAACGCCGGACATTACGCGGCGGAACGCGCGAAAACGGTAACCGTCGGAAAACTTACCCTCGATCACGTCGATAAGTTTGAAAAAGAACTCGAAAACGCGGGTATCGGCGGCGGAGAACTTTCGCCGAGATTGTTGCCCGATTACAGAAGAAAAGATATGTAAGACGGCGCAACTTGCGCCGATATGAGCGGAGCCGCCATAAACGGGGCAACCCGAAATTCGGGCGGCGCCCGCAAACTTATAATTTTTTAAATCGTTACAATTCGGGGCGGCAACGAACTGCCCCGCCGACAAAAAAATAAAAGTGAGGTAATTAACAATGAAAACTCTCGATCTGACGAAGTACGGAATCACCGGAGCGACCGAAGTCGTTCACAATCCTTCCTATGAAATGCTTTTCGCGGAAGAAACCAAGCCCGAACTTACCGGCTATGAAAAAGGTCAGGTAAGCGAACTCGGCGCGGTCAACGTTATGACAGGTATTTACACCGGTCGTTCGCCCAAAGACAAATTCATCGTCGTTGACGAAAACTCGAAAGATACCGTTTGGTGGACGTCCGAGGGATATAAGAACGATAACCATCCCGCAAGCCGGGAAGCTTGGAAAGCGGTTAAGGAAATTGCTCAGAAAGAACTCAGCAACAAGAAACTTTACGTCGTCGACGCTTTCTGCGGCGCAAACAAAGACACACGTATGGCTGTCCGTTTTATAATGGAAGTTGCTTGGCAGGCGCACTTCGTTACCAACATGTTCATTCGTCCGTCCGCGGAAGAACTCGAAAACTTCGAACCCGATTTCGTCGTTTACAATGCTTCCAAGGCTAAAGTCGAAAACTATAAGGAACTCGGACTCAACTCCGAAACCGCTGTCGTATTCAACATCACCAGCAAAGAACAGGTCATCATCAACACCTGGTACGGCGGCGAAATGAAGAAAGGTATGTTCTCGATGATGAACTACTATCTGCCGCTTAAGGGCATCGCTTCGATGCACTGCTCGGCAAACACCGATATGAACGGCGAAAACACCGCTATCTTCTTCGGTCTGTCCGGTACCGGCAAAACCACTCTTTCCACCGATCCGAAGCGTCTGCTTATCGGCGACGACGAACACGGCTGGGACGACAACGGCGTATTCAACTTCGAGGGCGGCTGCTATGCGAAAGTTATCAACCTCGATAAAGAATCCGAACCTGACATTTACAACGCTATAAGACGCGACGCGCTTCTTGAAAACGTTACGCTCGACAAGGACGGCAAGATCGATTTCGCCGACAAGAGCGTTACCGAGAACACCCGCGTTTCCTATCCTATCAACCACATCGAAAAAATCGTTCGCCCCGTTTCTTCCGCTCCCGCGGCAAAGAACGTTATCTTCCTTTCCGCGGACGCTTTCGGAGTTCTGCCTCCCGTATCCATTCTTACGCCCGAGCAGACGCAGTATTACTTCCTGTCCGGTTTCACGGCTAAACTTGCCGGTACCGAACGCGGAATAACCGAACCCACTCCGACCTTCTCGGCATGCTTCGGACAGGCGTTCCTCGAACTGCACCCCACCAAATATGCGGAAGAACTCGTTAAGAAAATGAAGATGAGCGGCGCGAAGGCATACCTCGTCAACACCGGCTGGAACGGAACCGGCAAACGTATTTCCATCAAGGATACCCGCGGAATCATCGACGCAATCCTTTCCGGCGCCATCAACGAAGCTCCCACCAAGACGATTCCTTACTTCAACTTCGAAGTACCCACCGAACTGCCCGGAGTCAACCCCGCGATTCTCGACCCGCGCGACACTTACGCTGACGCGAGCCAGTGGGAAGAAAAGGCGAAAGACCTCGCCGGCAGATTTGTTAAGAACTTCGTTAAATACGAAACCAACGAACACGGCAAAGCGCTCGTTAAAGCGGGCCCTGTTACCGAACTTAAGTAATCGCTCGGTCGCATAACTGTTGATCTAACAATTTGATCTAACGTAACCCGGACATAATCCGCTCGCCTCGATTTTCGGGGCGGGCGGTGAGCCGGATTTAAATTCGCTTTTACCAGGAGAGTAAAATTATGATTAAAGTTACCGTTTGTATCGGTAGTTCCTGCCATATAAAGGGCGCTCGTCAGGTCGTCGACACTTTTCAGAGCCTGATAGCAAAAAACAATCTTAAGGACAAAGTCGATCTCGGCGGCACTTTCTGCATGGGGAAATGTCAGGAAGGCGTCTGCGTTACCGTGAACGGAGAGTTCTTTTCCGTAAGCCCCGAAACAGCCGAAGAATTTTTCAACAATAACATACTCGCAAAGGCTTAATTTATGATCGTTGTATGCGTATGCGTGGGTAGTTCCTGTCATCTTAAGGGAGCGCCCGAAATCGTTGCTATGCTCGAGAAAAAAGTGGAAGAAAACAATCTTGCCGACGAGGTTATGCTCGTGGGCAGTTTCTGCTCGGGCAAATGCAACCGCGTCGGCGTTACCGTTACCGTGAACGACGACGTTACGACCGGCGTTACGAAAGAAAATTTCGCCGAATTCTGGAACAACAAGGTGATGACCGCGGTCAAAAACGACCCCGAAAATCACTAACGTCGAAAAATCGGCAAAACCATTGCGAAAGAAAAAGTCGGTTTGATTGCGGCTTAATTGCGGCGGCACGAAAGATATCTCTTAATAAAAATAACGGAGGCTCGAAATGTCAAGTTGCCTGACTCTGAAAAAATCCAACTGCAAAAACTGCTATAAGTGCATACGGCACTGTCCCGTCAAATCGATCAGATTTTCGGGAAACCAGGCGCACATAATCGGTAACGAGTGCATATTGTGCGGTCAGTGCTTCGTCGTTTGCCCGCAGAACGCGAAAGAGATCACGGGCGAGCGCGAAAAAGTCAAGGTCTTTATTCAGTCGGGCGAGCCCGTTTACGTCAGCCTTGCGCCTTCGTTTATCGCAAATTACGAGGGCATAGGGATAAACGGCATGACCGAAGCACTCAAAAAGCTCGGGTTTTCCGGGGTCGAAGAGACGGCTGTCGGCGCAAAAATCGTCAAGACGGAGTACGAGCGGATTCTTCGCGAAGAGGGCAGGGATATTCTTATTTCTTCCTGTTGTCATTCGGTAAACCTGCTCGTTCAGAAGTTTTTCCCGAAAGAACTCGAGTTCCTTGCCGACGTTCTGTCGCCGATGCAGGCACATGCGATCAGTATAAGACAACGGGTGCCGAGCGCAAAGGTCGTCTTTATAGGTCCGTGCGTCGCAAAAAAAGACGAAGCGGAATATTACGGGATAACCGACGCCGTGCTTACGTTCGAGGAACTTGCCGAATGGTTTAACGACGAGGGCATAACGCTTTCGCCCGATATGGATTCGACCGAAAAGAGCCTTACGCGGTTCTTCCCGACTGCCGGCGGCATTCTCAAAACGATGGCTCAGGAAAAGGGATACACGTATTTATCCGTTGACGGCGTGGAAAATTGCATCGCCGCGCTCAAAGATATCGAGAGCGGAAAAATTCACAAGTGTTTTATCGAAATGTCGGCTTGCGCGGGCAGTTGCGTGGGCGGCCCCGTAATGGAAAAATATCATCGTGCGCCCGTCAAGGATTACGCTGCGGTCGCAAGGTATGCGGGAAAAGAAGATTTCGAAGTCGAACAGCCGGAACCGGGCGCGCTTCGTAAAAACTTCATCGCGATAGAACATAAACTCGCTTATCCGAGCGAGTTCGAAATTTCCGATATTCTTCGCAAAATGGGCAAAAACAAGCCCGAGGACGAACTTAATTGCGGAAGTTGCGGGTACGACACGTGCCGTGAAAAAGCCGTCGCCATTTTCCAAGGCAAGGCTGAAATATCCATGTGTCTGCCGTATTTGAAGGAAAAAGCCGAAAGTTTCTCCGACTGCATTTCCAAGAATACGCCTAACGGACTGATCGTTCTCAACGATAAACTCGAAGTCCAACAGATCAACGCTTCGGCAAGAAAGATCATGAATATTCGTTCGGCTTCGGACGTACTCGGCGACAGCGTGGTGCGTATTCTCGATCCCGAAATCTTTATGCGCGTTTTAAAAACCAAGCGCAACACGAGAAACGAAAAGGTCTATCTTGCGGAATATAAGAAATACGTAGAGCAGACGGTTATTTACGACGACGCGTATCATCTTCTCGTTTGCATAATGCGCGACATTACCGATGAAGAAAACGAGCGCGAACACAAGGAAAACATTTCGCGCCAGACGATCGAGGTTGCGGACAAGGTCGTCGACAAGCAGATGCGAATCGTTCAGGAAATCGCGTCGCTGCTCGGTGAAACCGCCGCGGAAACGAAGATCGCGCTTACCAAACTGAAGGAGTCTATCTCGGATGAATGATCTTTGCGTAGACATCGGGTATAAGAGCATCAATCATTACGGGGAACAGCTGTGCGGCGACCACGTGGACGTCGTGGAGCAGGGTGAAAATTCCACCGTTCTGGTGCTTGCCGACGGACTGGGAAGCGGCGTTAAAGCGAGCATATTGTCGACGTTGACTTCTAAAATCATTTCCACGATGATGGCGGAGGGGCTTTCGCTCGAATCGTGCGTTGAAACGATTGCCGCGACTTTGCCTATCTGTTCGGTAAGAGGCGTCGCCTATTCGACGTTTACCATCGTTCACGTGGTGAACAACGAAGAGGCCGAAATAATCGAATTCGATAATCCGCAGGTTATCGTGTTCAGAAACGGAGAGAACTATCAATACCGTCGCAGTGAGATGAATATTTGCGATAAACGGGTCTATAAGTCGGTTATCGAACTAAAAGACGGCGATATTCTCATTGCGATGAGCGACGGCTGCCCGCATGCCGGGCTGGGCGTCAGATATAATTTCGGCTGGAAGCGGGAGGATATAATCGCGTTTATGCGTCCGCTCGTGACGGTCGGATACACGGCTAAAACGCTTTCGACCATTCTCGTCGACGAGTGTAACAAGCTTTACGGAAACAAGCCGGGTGACGACACGACTGCTTGCGTGATGAAAGTGCGAAAGCGCGTTCCGATGAATCTGCTTTTCGGACCGCCCGCAAACCGCGACGACGCGAACAGAATGATGTCTTTGTTCTTTTCGAAAGAGGGCAAACACATTGTTTGCGGCGGCACGACTTCTTCGATCGCCGCAAAGTTTTTGGGCAAACCGCTCAAGACGAGTTTGCACTTCGAAAAGAGCGACGTTCCGCCCATTGCGGAAATCGAGGGCGTCGATCTCGTCACCGAAGGGGTTATTACCGTCAATAAGGTCGTCGAGTATGCAAAAGACGCGATAAAGGACAATCTGCTTTTCGAAAAATGGAGTTTCGGACATGACGGCGCGTCGCTTATTTGCAGACTGCTGTTCGAGGAAGCAACCGACATTAACTTCTTCGTCGGAAAAGCAATCAACCCCGCGCACCAGAACCCCGATCTGCCCATCAATTTCAACATAAAGATGAATCTCGTCAAAGAACTTTCGGACTGTTTAAGACAAATGGGCAAGAGAATCAAGGTAAGTTATTTTTGATTTTTCGCGTTTCTTTCGTCTTTCGGCGATTATCGGTTTTAAACTTCCGGAACGCGGCGCAGAGGAAAGGATAACGTTTTTGCTGCGAGATATAAGAAGATAATACGATTTGCCGCGTTGCGGCACAAAAAAACAATTAAACGTCGGATAATCGACCTATAGGCGGGTTTATTTCTCGCTTTGGTTGATAACGGGTGTTATGACATGAAAAAATTCGATACTAAAGTTCAACATCTGAAATACAAAGTTTTGCGCGAAGTGGCAAGAGCCGCTTGGAACGACGAGCTGAAAGAAACGGCTATCGACATTCCCAAAAAGATCGTTCCGGGAAAAATCCCCACGATGCGTTGTTGCGTTTATAAGGAACGTGCCATTCTCTCTGAACGCGTAAAGCTTGCTATGGGCGGAGATAAGACCAACCCCAACGTCATCGAGGTAATCGATATTGCTTGCGACGAATGCCCGATCGGCGGTTACGAGGTTACGAACGCTTGCCGCGGCTGTCTTGCGCATCGTTGCGAGGACGCATGCCGTTTCGGCGCGCTCACTTTCGATGAAAACCACGTCGCGCATATCGACAAGACGAAATGTAAGGAATGCGGCGCGTGCGCCAAAGTTTGCCCTTACACCGCGATCAGGAATTATAAGCGTCCTTGCGAAACCGCTTGCAAAATCAAAGCCATTCATATGGGCGACGAAAAGCAGGCTTGCATCGACAATTCCAAATGTATCGCGTGCGGCGCGTGCGTTTATACTTGTCCGTTCGGCGCGATAAGCGACAAGTCGTTCATTCTCGACGTTATCGATCTTATCAAGAACAGCAAAAACAATACCGAATATAAGGTGTTTGCGGTCGTTGCGCCGTCGATTTCCAGCCAGTTCACCTATGCGAAACTCGGTCAGGTCATCACGGGGCTTAAAGAACTCGGGTTCTCTACCGTCATCGAAGCGGCGCTCGGCGCGGATATGGTCGCGCAAGCCGAATCGCGCGAGCTTGTCGAAAAAGGCTTTTTGACGAGTTCTTGCTGTCCCGCTTTCGTAAGCTATATCGAAAAAAATTTCCCCGAACTCAAGCAATACGTTTCGCACAACCCGTCGCCGATGAGCATGATCGCCGCTTATATCAAAGCGCACGAGGCTCCGTGCAAGGTCGTGTTTATCGGACCATGCACTTCGAAGAAAATGGAAGTTCAGCGCCCCGAAGTCGCGCCTTACGTGGACGCGGCGATGACGTTCGAAGAACTTCAGGCGCTTTTCGACAGCCGCGATATCGATATCACGACGCTCGGCGAAGGCGTTCTCGACAACGCTTCGTACTACGGAAGAATTTTCGCGCGGAGCGGCGGACTTTGCGACGCGGTGCAGGAAGCTATCAAGGAGCAGGGTATCGAAGGCTTCGAACTTAAAGCATGTTCGTGCGACGGAATCGAAGAGTGCCGCATTGCGCTTCTTAAAAAGAGCAAGAACCTTCTCGACGCAAACTTCATCGAAGGTATGGCATGCGTCGGCGGGTGCATAGGCGGCGCGGGCTGTCTTACACACGGCGAAAAGAATAAAGCCGAGGTCGATAAGTACGGCAGAGAGGCGCTCGAAAAGACGATTGCCGACGCCGTGTCCGTTCTTAAAAAAGACGAAAAATAAGAGTTTTAAGGTGAACGAAAGTTCCGTTTGAACTTTACGTTTAAGAGAATTATAATGCGCCCCGCTTTTTGCGGCGGCGCATTTCAAACTTTGAAAAAACAGGATAAAGTCGATTAAATAGGGCTATAGGTCGATTATCGACTTTTTGTGTGATTATGAAAGGAATTAACAAGGCAATTAAATCGCACGAAATAGACATGACGAGAGGGAAACTTTTCCCGAATATCATGAAGTTTGCCGTTCCGCTTATGGCGACGGGCGTTTTGCAACTGCTTTTCAGCACCGCCGATATGGTCGTCGTCGGAAGTTTTGTCGGAATGACCGAACTTGCCGCGGTGGGTGCGACAGCGAGCCTCGTGACGCTCATCGTAAACTTTTTCATCGGTTTGTCGATGGGTGCGGGCATAGCGACGTCCAACGCATACGGCGCGGGCGACGCTGACGATGGTTCGCGCATATTACATACTTCCGTTCCCGTTGCGATTATTTCGGGCGCGATCGTCATGATTTTCGGCGTCCTTATGTGCAAGCCGCTTCTTCTGATGATGGATACGCCTGCGAACTGCATGCCGCATGCGGAAGAATATCTGACAATTTATTTCTGCGGCGCGATTTTCAATCTGCTGTATAATTTCGGGGCGGCGGTTCTCCGTGCGACCGGCGATACGGTCAGACCGCTGATTTTCCTTGCCGTTGCGGGTGTGCTTAATATAATCGTGAATATCGTGTCCGTTCTCGTTTTCAAAATGGGCGTCGCGGGCGTTGCCTACGCCACGATCGCTTCGCAAGCCGTTTCGTGCGTGCTGGTCGTGATCGCGCTTTTAAAAAATAAAGGTTTCATAAGGCTCGAAATAAAGAAAATCAGAATTCACGGCTCGGCTTTGAAAAAAATCCTTCGGCTCGGAATCCCTTCGGGGTTGCAAAATTCGCTCTTTGCGCTTTCCAACGTTTTGATTCAGAAAACCATCAACGGTTTCGGCGACGTCTACGTTGCGGGGAATACCGCGGCGAGGGAACTCGAGGGATTCGTTTACACGATGATGAACGCCGTTGCGAATACCGCGGTTACTGCCGTCGGGCAGAACTACGGCGCGAACAAGTTCGACAGAATCAAGGAATCGATTATCGAGTGCGTTATAACCGCCGCGGTGATCGGGCTTGTGGCGGGCGGAATAATTCTGCTTCTGCACGATTTTCTGACCGGGCTGTATATCGAAAGCGACGACGCGCAGGTCAAGGAACTCGCAAAGAGCATCGCGTTCGAACGGTTGAGGTTGTTTTTATCGACTTACTTTTTGTGCGGCGTGATGGACGTCTTGAACTGTTCGATGCGCGGAATCGGAAGTTCCGTTCTGCCGATGGTCATCGTGCTCGTCGGAACGTGTATTTTCAGAATTGTCTGGATATATCTGATTTTCCCGCTCCGACCCACTTTCCTGTGCGTGATTTTGTCGTACCCGATAAGCTGGGCTTTGACGATCGCGGCGGGACTTATCGCTTTGTGCATCGTGTATAAGAAGCGCAAACGCGAAATGGAATTGCATGCCGCTGAAATGCTCGGGAATGAAAAAGCGGGCGAAACGCTTTGACAAAGTAAGTTTTTCGTTTTTGTTCCCTGCAAAAACGCAAGTTACGGTGAAAGCCGATTTGAAAAGTAAAATGCGGCACTTTTCTAAAAAAGCGCAGAAAAGACGCATAACCGTTTACAAGCGGGAAAAAATATGTTAAAATAAAAAAGTCAGGGGCTTCGGACGGGAGTCCCTGCGATGCACCCGTAGTTCAATTGGATAGAATTTTCGCCTCCGACGCGAACGGTTCCGGGTTCGAACCCCGGCGGATGCACCAAATTTTCAGGTTAAGGTTTGATTTATGGTCAAGCCTTTTTCTTTTGTAAGAGGCAAATTAGCATTATTGCCTCTTGCGCAATGTCATATGCGTTTGAAAACGGCGAATAATCGTCTTTTGAGCGGTTTATATCTCGCAATAGTCTTTTGTATAGATAATGCAAATCCTTGCCCGAACGGACGATTACCGTTTTAATACAGGTCAAAGCGATAACTTCGCCTATTTTCTGTATGTTTTTTGCCGAGATAACTACATCGTTATCTAAAATACCTTTGTGTACTTCTTTCATTTTATTTTACCTCCGATTTACTTCGCCTTTCGGCAAAAACGGAAGTAGCACCGGGGAAAGATGGGGTTTTTATGCTTTGTAGTTGGTTAGCCGGAAGTCAACGACCAGCAAAAAATTTTACGTTATAATCG
>CAKQKN010000109.1 GCA_934249215.1 uncultured Clostridia bacterium | reverse complement strand
GTCGTACCATGCGCCGGAAGTGCCGATTCGCCCGCATTTAATTCCCGAATTCGTCAGAATGGAGCACATTATCTCGCATACGGAAGTTTTTCCGTCCGTCCCTACGACGCCGATCGTTTTCAATCGTTTTTGCGGCTCGGAATAAAATCTTTTGCATATCCACGTAAGCGCTTTTCTCACGTCCTTAACGACCACGCAAGGCACGCCGCAATCGATATAACGCATGGCAACGATCGCAACCGCGCCGTTTTTCACGGCTTTTTCGGGATAGTTCTCTCCGTCCGCATTATTTCCTTTTATGCAGAAAAAAATACTTCCGTCCTTACACTCGTAGTCATACAGAGAAATCGCGGAAATCTCGCAGTCGCCCCCGTATATCTCACATTTCAGACCTTCGGTCAAATAAGCGAGTTTCATTTTTACCGACACCTACCCATTATTATAATTCTTTGCCGAAATAATTCTTTCGAACACGTTTTTACATACCGGGGCTGCAACGGTTGAACCGTAAGTTCCGCCGACCGGCTCTTCAACTATGACGAGCGCGAGATATTCGGGTTTGTCCGCAGGGAAAAAACCTATAAAAGACATTACGTATTTTCCTTGTGCTATCGTTCCGTTGCGAAATAATTGTGCGGTTCCCGTTTTGCCTCCGACACGCACGCCCTCGATGTACGCTTGCTTGCCGCTGCCGTCACGGACAACCCCCTCGAGATAGGTCGCTATCGTCCGCGAAGTCGCCTCGCTAACCACCCTTTGCTTGCGCACGGGGTAAAATCTTACGGCAGTTTCGGTTTCCGAATAGATTTCCTCCACGAGGTACGGCTTGTAATACACGCCGCCGTTGACCGCCGCGGAAACTGCGGCCGCAAGCTGCAACGGAGTTACGGCAATTGACTGCCCGAATCCTATTCGCGCAAGATCGCCGTCCGTCACCGAACTTTCGGGGATGAGCATTCCGAGCGCTTCGCCGAAAAAGTCCACGCCCGTCGCCTTTCCGAAATTGAACGCGTCCACGTATTTATAGAACGTTTTTTTGCCGAGCGCAAGCGAAATATCAACGAAGATCGGGTTACAACTGTTGTTTAAAGCCGCCGCGAGATTCTGCCCCGAATGTTTACCGCCGGCATGACTGCTCCAGCATTTGATCTTTTTGCCGCCCACAAGACGATATCTTCCCGAAGAAAAAATATGCTCGGGCGAAAAAGCGTTTTTATTCCCCGAATTATATTCTTCCGTATTCGCGCTTGCCGTTATAACCTTAAACGTCGAGCCGGGCTCATACGAATCGGCAACTATTCCGTTTCGCGACAACTTCTGAAGAAGTTCCGCATCATTCCTCGGAACGTCATTCAGATCGAACGACGGCTGTTGCGCCATTGCAAGAATTTTCCCCGTCGAAGGCTCCATAACGAGTATCTTCGCAGACACAGGCGTATACTGCGACAGACCCTTTTCAAGCTCGCTTTCACAAATGAGCTGAACTTCGGAATCTATCGTAAGCCGCACGTTCAATCCGTTCACGGCGGGAACGTAAGACGGTTTTTTCGATTTTACGTCAACGCCGACGAGGTCGCTTTCGTAAAGAATGCTTCCGTCCGTCCCCTTAAGATAGCGATCGTAATATTTTTCGCTCCCGCCGATACCGTTTCCGACTGACGAAGTAAATCCGAGCGTCTGACACAGAGCCGAACCGAACGGATATACGCGTTTACCGTCCGCCGCAAAATACACCCCGTCGATCGAGTAATTCGTCAATCGTTCGACGACTTCGCGATCGACCTGCCTCGCAACCGTCACCTCAGAAACGCCTTTTTTGATTTTCTCCGTCAAATCCGCATAGTCAAGCCCCAGTTCTCGCGAAAGAACGCCCGCCGTTTCCTCTGCGTTCGTCACGCAACGCGTTCTGACGAATATCGAATAAGTCGAAGAATCGGCGGCAAGCACGACCCCGTTTCTGTCGACGATTTTTCCGCGCACCGCTTTCACCGGCAAGTCGCGCGTCCATTGATCTATCGCCCGCGCCCGCAGTTTTGCGCCTTCGACGACGGTCACGACGAAAGATCTGCCGATTATAAACAAAAAAATAACGGTTACCGCACAACTAAATGCGAGTAACCTCTTTCGTAAAACCGTTATTGAAAAATAATTATTTACCGTCTTGTCCTCCCCGTTTGGGAATCGGTTCAGTCGTTTTTAACCATGCCCATTTCTTCGGCACGACGAATGACTTCTTCATCAGAGGACACGAATTCATAACGACGGGAAAGCGAATCGTTCTCCTGAACGAGTTCGGATATATGAGCTTCCTGTTCGTTAATGCTCGTTTCCATAGATTTTAAAAGTTTGGTGTTCATTATGATG
>CAKQKN010000108.1 GCA_934249215.1 uncultured Clostridia bacterium | reverse complement strand
CTCTATTTGCAGTGCGACATGGGTTCCGGTTCTTCGTTTAATTTCAATTTTTCGCTTAACTTTTGGTTTCGAAAGTCAGAGCAGATTTTCTGCGGCGTATAATCCGGGCGCTTTCATCAAAAGTTTTTGCGCCGCTTGCAACGCGCCGCGCGCGAACACGCTCTTATTATAGCTTCGGTGAGTAATGACCATTTCTTCGCCGTTTCCCGACATAATTACGGTATGGATTCCTGGCGTATCGCCCCCGCGAAGACTATGTATTTCTTTAATGCCGGTCAATTCACCGATCCTTTTTGCCGTTCCGCTCGGCTTGTCTTTTTTTTGCGAGTGATGAACTTCGATTATTTGCGCGTCGAAGTCTGGCAGCGATTCTCGCGCGATTTTAGCGATTTTTTCCATCGTAAGCACTGCTTTCGAATAATTCGACGCTTTGCAAACGGCAATTTCGGTGGATGCGCTTTCGATTGCTTTCAACGTTTTTTCAGTAAGAGCGCTCGTTCCCGTAAGGAATGCGCAATTATTCTTAAGTGCATATAAACAGGCTTCACGGCATAGCGTATCGGACGAAAAATCGACGATTACGTCAAGATTTTCGCGTATTTCGTCGAATCCGGAATAGATGGGACATTCTATATCCAGAAATTTTTTTTTGTCTATTCCGCAAACGACGTTGAACGAATAATCGGATGCAAGTTCGTAAACGTATTTGCCGACTTTACCTCCGATTCCGGTAATTAAAAGATTTTTCATTGCAATTCCTCCGTTATTTTTAATGCGTCAAGCGTTGCTTTTTCGATTTCCTTTTCAAGGCTTCGGGGCGGTCGCGTCAGCGGAAGCCTTATCACGGGAGCAAAACCGTATCTGAATGCGCACGCATACTTAATCGCGATCGGGTTCGGAACTTTTGCCGTGACGGCGTATACCTTTCTTAACGCGGCGTCGATTTTTCCGACTTTTTCTTCGTCGTTTTCGATATGCGCCTTATGTTGAAGAACGAGAAGTTCCGGCAGTAAATCCGAAGCGACGGAAATGCTTCCCGTTGCGCCTTTTTGCCAGCAGAAAAGATTGTTTTCGTCGTCGCCGCACAGAACGTTTTTCGTCGTCCGTAAAATAAATTTTTCCGATTCAGTTCTGTCCGCTATCGCGTTTTTAATGGCGCAGATGTTTTTCAACCGACATATTTTTTCCGTAAGTTCCGGTTTTTTCGAAAGATCGAACCCCGTTCTTGCGGGAACATTATAAACGATGACGGGCAGATCGGTTGCCTCGCTGACCGCCTTGAAATGTTCGAATATGCCTTCGTCGGTGCAACGATAATAATAAGGGGTAATCGCCATAATCGCGTCTGCGCCCAGTTTCGTATATAACTTTGCCGTATCGGCGGCAATGCGCGTTACGGGCGACGAAATTCCGCAGACGATCGGAATTTTTCCGCAACATTCGTTCGCCGTTTCGATTATCTTCGTCTTTTCATAGGCGTCCAGACTGAGCGGTTCGCCCGTAGTGCCGAAAAATAACAGCCCCGAAACGTCTGCTCTTTTTTGGAAACCGAGCATTTTTTTCAGCGCGGGTACGTCAATCGAGTTTTCCGTCATCGGCGTTATCATTGCGGATATTATTCCGCATGGTCTAAAAAGATTTTTCATACGTTAATATATATGCCGTAGTTATTCTCGATATTTCGGTAATTCGCGATCAGACTTGCCGTAAAAGAGAAGAAAATGTCGAAAGTGGTGTGATGAGCGTTCCCAATAAAGGGGAAAATACATGAAAAAATTTTTTTATTTTTTTTTTGAAAAGTGCCGTTCAAACACTTTACAAGATCAAAAGTCGGTAGTATAATAACGCTCGTAAAAAGGTTGTGCGAGCAATCTTCTTACGGCTGACAAGGCTCATCATTTTCCCCCTTATCATATATTTTTAACAAAAAGCAATTTGCATTGAGTGCAGATTGCTTTTTGCTATTCCGAGATTTTTTATTGAGAAAAGGACGGCGCATGCACCGTCCTTTTTATCGTTTTAGAGTTTAAAAAGTTCTTAAAATCGCCGTCCGGCAACTTAATCGTGCCAAAACTTAATCGTGAGCGAAAACGGGAATTGTCGCGAGGTATTTTACGTCCTTGCGCTCTGCGGCGTTGCCTTCGGCAAGAACGAAAAGTTTCGCTTCGATCGTTCCGCCGGAAAGCGTTACGAGTTTTTCGAGCCCGGAAAGCGCGGCTCCCGTCGATACCACGTCGTCGACGATGCCGACTTTTTTGCCTTTAAGCAGATCGGCGTCATGCTTGGAAAGATATAAATGCTGTTCTTTCCCGGTGGTCATCGTCGAATCAATGACGATATCGAGGCCGTCCTGCATATAAAGTTTTTTGCTTTTTCTTGCGACCGCATAAAAATCTTGTCCGAGTTCGCGCGCCATAACGTGGCAAAGCTGAAGCCCTTTCGATTCCGCGGTTATGAGAACGTCGCAATTCTTTGCGAGTTTCGCAAGTTCTTTTCCACAGATTTCAGTCAGCTTCTGGTTGCCGTGAAGATTGAAAAAGGCGATCGAAAGA
>CAKQKN010000107.1 GCA_934249215.1 uncultured Clostridia bacterium | reverse complement strand
CCTCGTCCGCTCTGTTCTGCGTTCTGAATACTTAGCGGTAAATGGCGGTGGTCGCAAGAAGTTCTTCGTGCGTGCCGATACCGTTTATTCTTCCGCCGTCCATAACGATGATCTTGTCGGCGTCCTGAACGGAAGCGACGCGCTGTGCGATTATGATTTTCGTGGTGTCGGGTATCTCCTCCGCGAACGCCTTTCTTATGAGCGCATCCGTGTGCGTGTCGACAGCCGACGTCGAGTCGTCGAGAATGAGTATCGCGGGTTTTTTAAGAAGCGCCCGCGCTATGCACAAACGCTGTTTTTGCCCGCCGGAAACGTTGGTCCCGCCCTGCTCTATGCGGCTGTCGTAGCCGTCGGGAAAAGACTTTATGAATTCGTCCGCCTGCGCGAGCTTGCAAACGCGTTCGACTTCTTCGTCCGTCGCGTTCTTATCGCCCCAGCGAACGTTTTCGGCAATCGTTCCCGAGAACAAAAGATTTTTCTGGAGAACCATCGAAACGTTGTCGCGCAGGGTTTTCAGGTCGTAATCCCTGACGTTTACGCCGCCGACCCTGACCGTTCCGCGCGTGGCGTCGTAAAGCCGGGGAATGAGATTGACAAGCGACGTTTTGGACGAGCCCGTTCCGCCGATAATGCCGATCGTTTCGCCCGAAGCAATGTGCAGATCGATCTCCGACAAAGCGTATTCTTCCGCCTTTTTGCTGTATTTGAAGCTCACGCCGTCGAAATCGATCGAGCCGTCTTTCACTTCAAACACGGGGTTTTCGGGATTCACGATGTCGCTCTTTTCGTCAAGCACTTCGCAGATACGCTTTGCGGAAGCGTATGCCATCGTGATCATGACGAATACCATCGAGAGCATCATAAAACTCATGAGCGCCGACATCGAATAGGACACCAGCATCTGTAATTTGCTTATTATGTCGGGATTGCCGTGAAGAATACCGAATCTTCCGCAGATTACAAAAATCGCGATCTGCGTGGCGTACATCGCAAGCATCATCATCGGCGCGTTGAACGCGAGGATTCTTTCGGCTTTCGTGAAGTCCTTTCGCACCTGCTCGGACGCCTTGCCGAACTTCTGCTTTTCGTAATCCTCTCTCACGTACGCCTTGACGACGCGCATTCCCTTGACGTTTTCCTGCACCGACTCGTTCATCGCGTCGTAACGCTTGAAAATACGGTTGAACATCGGCATCGCGATTACCATAAGCGTGCCGAGCCCCACGAGAAGAAGAGGCACGACGATGAGATATACGATCGTAATGGAATCGAGTTGCGCCTTGCCTATCGTCGCGAACGCCGACAGCGAGAACGCGAACGAACACACCATCATAAGCGGCGCGCGCACGCCCATTCTTATTATGGTCATAAACGCGTTCTGCACGTTGGTCACGTCGGTTGTAAGACGGGTGACGAGGCTCGAGGAAGAGAACTTATCTATATTCGAGAACGAGAAGTTCTGCACGCTGTAATACAGGTCGTGGCGAAGATTGCCCGCAAAACCCGCGGACGCCTTGGCGCAAAACACGCCCGAAAGCGTTCCGAAAAGGAAGGACAGCACTCCGCACCCGATAAGGATCAGCCCGCACACGGCAAGATAGCTGAAATCGGGCGAAGAAGTGGAAAGTTCCGCGATCTTGTTGTCAAAAAGATAAAGACACCATGTGCTTGCGGTGGGATTACTCAGTTCGGTCAGATATTCGAGGACGGTCTTTGACATGAGAAGAGGAACGACCAGTTCGAATATGACTTCCCCGATCATGAAAACGGGCGTCAGAATGGTCGCTTTCTTATATTGTTTTATACAGGAAGCAAGCTTGCCGATCACCGTTTTCTTCAAAAAATGCGACGCTATGACGCCCGCAGCGGCAACGAGAACGAGAATGAGAGCAATAACCCCGATCGTCCCGAAAAAGCTCTGCATCTGCGTCGCAAGATTTCGTAAAACGTTCATATTGTTTTTTCCTTTAAAAATAATACCGATTTTTGTGATTAACTAAAACAAAACGCGCGATAATCGACTTATAGCCCGTTTTCTTCGTCCTTAAGATTGTCCGATATGCGCTTTAACATTCCGCACAAAAGGCCCACCTCTTCTTCCGAAAAGCCGCTCGTGACCTTTTTTTCGAGCGCGTCGCCCTCTTTCACGAAGAAAGCGATATAGTCCTCCGCTTTGTCGGTCAGAACGATTTTTTTGAGCCTTGCGTCATACGGCACGGGCTTGCGGACGATGAGCCCGTTTTTCTCCATGAGCGACAAAATGGACGAAGCGGTGCTCCGTCGCATGGAAAAACGTTTTTCGACGTCACGCTGAAAAACGTCCTCGTTTTCGCGTGACTTAAGATACCCGACGATATACCCGTGAGTTCCGGTTACGTTGTCGAGTTGCCTTTTCACGTCGCTCTTATCCATCTGTCGTTTTATGCCGATGTTGATCTTCCGCAAATACATGCTTACGGACGCGGGCGAGTTTTCATCGCAGTTCATATTGTTAGCCACCTAACATTTTTTGACAATTATAATATAACCTAAACGCAATGTCAAACGATTTTCAGGGGGTTATCCGTTTTATTTTTTTCGTTTAAAAAAGCGCCGCGCTCGGCTTTTTCTCTTTTTTCGCGCCCGAAAAAACCCGCCGTTTTTTCTTTGGGCTCGGCGTGAAAGCGAAGATTTTTTCGACGAATCCGCAAAACGGCTTTAAAATCGGAAGAATCGCAAGACAAACGACGGTGTTGAATAAAGTGTGGAAATTCGCGATATTTCTGCCTATGTCCCCGCCCGACAGAAAGGGTATTTTAAAAACGACCGACGGCGAGATAAGAAGCGGGATGAAGAAAAGCGCGGAGCCGAAAACGTTGAACACAAGGTTGAACCAAGCGGCTTTTCGTGCTTCGTCGCGAAGATCGGCAGACGCGAATATCACGGGCAGACATGTTCCGACGTTCGCACCGAGAATAAGGAAAATCGAGGTGTCGAACGAAATCAGCCCAACCGACGACAAGACGATGAGCATTCCCGTAACGACCGAACTGCTCTGCAAAACCGCCGTTACGACGATCCCGTTCAGAAAAAGCACGAACGGATTTTCGACGAGAAACAACGAGGTGAACCAGTAATATTTTTTAAGCCCGGAAGCCGCCGAGGTCATAAGCGAAAGCCCGATAAACAAAAAACCAAAACCGAGCGCCGCCCCGCCCGCTTTTTTGACTTTTTCGCTTTTTAAAAAAGTCAGAACAAGCCCCGAAAACGCAAATAACCCGCCTATAGCCCCCGGGTTGAAATCGAACACCGACGACAGCGACACGAGTTGCGCGGTAACGGTCGTGCCGATATTCGTTCCCATTATGACGGCAGCACAAGCGACGAAATCGATAATTCCCTTTTCGACGAAAGTAATCGCAATCATATTCGTCGCGACGCTGCTTTGCAAAACGGCGGTCGAAAGCGCGCCCGCAAGAACGGCGAAACACCTGTTTCCCGTCGCGGCGCGAATGATGCCCACATGCTTTCCGCCGCACAGTTCGCCGACGTCGCGGCTCGTTTTTTTCAGCCCGAACAGAAACAAAGTTACAGAACCCAGCAAACAAAATATTTCGGAAAGCATCGCCATCGAAATTCTTATCCTGTCAAATATTATATTAGTCTTAACGATAATTACATTCCATCGGCGAACATATTAAGCAAAAATAATCGCACAGACGAAAAACTTTGCAGCGGGTAAAACGCACGAAAAACCACGCACGAAAAAAGAGCGCACGGAATTTCCCATACGCCCTTTTATTTCAATAAAATTCGCTGACGCCGAACGGAATCGCTATGCCAAGGCTTCTTTCGTGTTCACGTTTATCCAGCTCGTTCCGTCGTAAACGTATGCGTCGCAAAACTCCGCCTGACCTTCGGCGTTACCCTTATAAACGTGCCGCACGTCGATCGTCATCGTGTTTTTACCGTCGATGAGTTTGAACGGAATGCCGCCGTCGCCGTGCAGAACGGTTATTTTGCCCGTTTCGAGCGGGAACGTTCCGACGAATTTTCCGATGCCCGCGTTCGACGCGGCGGAATTCAGCCCGCCGCCCATGCAATACAGCACGTTGCCGTACTGAACGCCTCTCACGCCCGTCTGATTGACGAACCCGACGCCCGACAAAGGCGTCGGATCGAGGATTTCGGTTTCCGCGTCGAAGTGATAAACGCTCGCACTCTGACCGTATGAACCCATAAGATAAATATCTTTTCCGAGTTTAAGCGCGACCATATCGTAAACTTCTTTGGCAAACGCGGCGTCAAGTTCGACGATTTCCGAAGTGTCCACGTTAATCCTTATAACCTTTAATTGCGGAACGTACTTGCTGTTCTGATACGACCGACCGCCGAACGCGTAAATATACCGCCCGTAACTGACCGAACAAGCCTTGTGCAGACTGTTCGTCAGCGTTCCGACCGTGATAATGCTTTTTCCCGCCGGGTCGTATCTGTAGACAAACTTATGCGGATAATCGTTGGTCGCGGTGCCGCCGATCGTATAGATCGAGCCCTCGAATTCGATCATCGCGTTGCTCCCGCCGCACGTGAAATATTTTTGTTGCGTCAATACGTTCGTTTCGACGTTATACTCGTACATATAGTACCCGCTCGAACTTTTATTGCACGAAAGAACATAAATTTTGTTACCGATCGCAACCGCCGTTCCCTCGTCCAACGAATAGTCGAACGCACATTCCAGGGTCGAAACGGTGTTCGTCGCAACGTCGAAAACGTGTATGTTCTTTTTCGGATACGCCGACGAGCCGAACACGTAAATTTTCGTTCCCACCATCGCGACCGGGTGGTGTCGCATTCTGTACGGAAGCGCGGCGGAAAGCGTGAAGTAGCCGAGAAGCGAACACTCTTTTTTGGTCGTAAACTCCGTTCCTTCGGGTTTTTCGGCGTTTATCCAGAGGTTTTCGCTTCTCATGGTGTCGGGCTCGTCGAGGTTGTAGACTACGTTCAACGTGCTCGCTTCGACATTGACTTTCACCGACGAAAAACCCGCGTAACCGCTCTCCGGCGTATAACGCTTGTTGTTTTCTTTCGCTTCGACAGACTGCAATTTCGGCGTAATCGTAATATCTTCCGCGCACCTTTTGCCCGCCGTAAGAAGTTTGATCGCCCCGCAGTTCGTAATTTCTTTATTCATAACTCACCCCTTAATTATCTTCAGGCACTTTCGTAAAATATTCGCCGTTTTCGACTATCGGAAGGCTCGAAAAAGTCGGCATGTTCGCGCCCTCGATGAAAACGTACTTGCCGTTCCCCGCCGAAACGCAATCGCCGTAGCTGTAATACGCAGCCAAAACGAAATTGCCGTTGTTGAACGGCGAAGCGCACCATGCCGCCCAGCGGCTCCCCGACTGCGCGTAATATTTCACCCCGTCCACGGTAAAGAGGATATACGTTTCCGTTTCGCCGCCGTACGCGGGATCGCTAACGACTTCCCACGCCCCGTCGTCCGATACTTTGAGAATTTTTCCCGCGTCGTCCGCCGTCACGTCCGGCAAACCGCTTCCGCCCGTTCCCGAGCCCGCCGCAAGCGAATAGTACCCGATTTTGAGTGCGCCCTCGGTCTTGACTTTTTCAAGAAGTCCGTCTATAGTACCGAAAACGAAGGTTACGGACTGCGAAAGTCTTTCTTTGACGTAAAAATCGGGGCATCCTTCTTCGGCCACTCTTATGCAATCGCCTTTCTTGAGTTTCGTCGCCGGGAATGACTGCAAAGCAGCAGCCATCGCTTCCGCGGTTTCGTAAACGAGAGTAACCGTCGCCGCATCGCTCACCGTTTTCACCTCACCGATAAGTTGGCGAATATCCGAGTGCGCCGCGGTCGAACCGTCATGCGCGGTAATCTTTGCGTCCGCGCCCGAACCCGTAATATACCCGCTGTCGTTTTCGAGTTTGCTCACGGGATCGCCCTCGGCAAGCCCGCCGACGTCCTCCGCCGTAAGCGTTATATACCCCGTTTTTCCGTTGATCTTGTTGACGATTTCGCCCGAAAGAATGGCGTTGACCTGTTCGAGCTTGGACTGCAAATCGTTCTGAAGCTGAGTTATGTGATCGACGGGCACGCTGTCCGCGACGAGATCGTCGGGTATCGATTCGCCCACATGCAGCGCGAACGTCTGCGTATTCATCACGAGCGTTCCGTCAGACTTCTCAAACGACAACTGACAGACGAGCCTGCCGCCCGTCACCGTGGCTTCGCTCCCGATCTTCCACTCGACGAGCAGTTTATCCCCGTCCGCGACAGACGAAAGCACTTTTTTTCTGCATTCGCCGAGCTGGTTTTTCACTTTGATATAAACGGGTACGTTTTCGAGAGAAACGCCGTTATATTCTTTCGGCACTGAAAACGTGATGAAATCCGCATTCTTATCCCCGCAAAAAACGCGCACGTTTTTGACATTGACCTTTTTATCCGTTATTTCGGCTATCAATCTTCCTCCTTTCGGGCGCAACTCTTTCCGACAAACCTTTACGACAGCCCCTTTACGGCGGTCATTTCCGACAACCGTATCCCGATGCCCGCTTGCGACAGCCGCCTGCCGATTCCGACGCAAAGTCGCTTTGCCCGCTTTCCGACCTTTCTCGGAAAAGGTTATACGACGGAAAAAGCCGAAAATCAATATATTACCGACACGAAAAAACAAAAAACTCTCGAAAATCTTCGGGAGTCGTAGGCAAAAATTTAACTTTAATCAAATTAAATCGTTAGGGATTCCATTCGTCATCACTAAATATTTTTGCGGGAATAAATCGGTTTTTGCAAAGCCACAAAAGAACCGAGTTCGTTGTTGTTTGTGCGGTGCAAAATCGGTTACTTATGCGTTAAACAACCTTCAACGTATAGCATACTGTTTCGGTTGTTTGCCTTTAATTACCTCGATTTATCGCCGCACAAATGCAAGGCACCTTAAAGCCGTATTTAGTGTGCAGATTTTGGCAAACGCGAACGAAGTTGTATGCCATACTGCAAGCGAGTGTTTGCCGAAAGATGTCTAAAAGACGGCTTTAAGGCAACAATGTTTCGGTTCCTTTATGGCTCACTCCCATCAACGTACGTCAAGTACGATTTCGGTCGTTTGCCTTGCAAAAACCGTACCGCAAGACGGCGATTTCTTCGCCGCAAAAATGCGTAGCACCGAAAAGAGCGCATTTTTAGATGATTTTTCGCGAGCGCGAGGCAGCCGTACTCGACGTACGGCAATCGAGTGGTCGCGGAAAAGGGCTAAAAAGTCGCCTTTTCGGTATTTGGTGATAATGAATGGAATCCCTATCTTAAATTATAGTTTACGGCGGTCGAAAGTTTCGCCCGTCAAAAGATCCTTGAACAAAAATTCGCCGTTTTCGAGGACGATATAGCCGTGACGGCTTCCGTTTTTAGGAATGGAAACCGAACCGGGATTGACGAACAGCAAACCGTCCTTTTCATACGCCGTCTGAACGTGAATATGTCCGAAAACGACGACGTCGCCGCAACCGAGCGGCGGCGGATTATCGGGGCCGAACAAGTGTCCGTGCGTGAAAAATATCCGCTTGTTTTCGTAAGGCATAATCGCGTAGTCGGCGGTAATCGGAAACTCGAGAACCATCTGATCGACTTCCGCGTCGCAATTCCCGCGCACGCACGTGATGACGTTTTTTTTCTCGTTGAGAAGTTTGCTCACGCCCATCGGATCGTATTCCCCGGGCAAAGCGTTCCTCGGTCCGTGATAAAGCAGATCTCCGAGCAAAAAAAGCGCGTCCGCACCCTCCTCATCCATCCGCTCCATAAGTTTTTTGCAATATAACAGCGATCCGTGCAAATCGGACGCAATCATCCATTTCATATTTTTTTCTCCGTTTTTAAGAAACGTTTTCGATAATCAAAAGCCCGTTTTTTCGCAATTTGCAAACCGCGACCTTGTGATTTTCAATCGTCGCACCGACGCGATTATTCGAAATCGTCCGCGTTGCCGATAAACCTGCGCTTGGACTTGCAAAGTTCGTTTATGAACGCCTTGTCGAGCCGCGAAAGTTTATACCCTTTCTTATAAATGAGCATATCGCGGTAAAGTTTCTCGTTATCCTCACACGTTTTCAGAACGAGCCCGTGTTTTTCGAGCATTTCGTCGGGAACGGGAGAAACCCACATAAAAGTTTCGGGGTTTGCGGACAGAATGTCGAACTGGCTCGCACGCTCGAAAACGAAAATTCTGCGCTTGATGTTGTTCGGAAGTTCCTCGCGCCTTATCTCGGAAAGGGCAACCGACGGAACGTAAGGATCGGCATGCGCGATCTCTATCATATCGGTAAGATCGTCGTAAGTCACCGTTTCTTTTTCCGCGAGTTTGCTGTTTTTCGCCGTGAGCAAAACATACTTAAACTCGGCTATAAGTTCATAAACGACGTTTTTCTCGTCCAGAGTTTCCTTGAAATATTTGTCGTAATGCGAGGGGTATCTGATGATCCCGAGGTTATAGTCTTTCTCGAGAACGTTCGTGATCGCACGAAGCGCGTTCGTTTCCTTGTAATATAAATCGCTGCGCTCTTCATACTTAAGCGCGTTTGAAAACCGCGCGAACGCGTAGGAAATGTAACTCGCGCGCGGAACGGACGCCGAAAAAACCGATTTGTTCTGCCTATCGGTGCTGAACTCCGTTTCGAGTTCGTCGATCTGCCGTATAATCTTTTTCCCGAGCTCGATAAACCTTTCACCGTCGGGCGTCAGCGTTATGCCGTTGGCTTTCCGCTCGAAAATGACGATCCCGACCTCTTTTTCAAGTTCCTTGATCGCCCTCGACAGATTAGGCTGCGCGATAAACAGTTTTTCCGCGGCTTTTCTCACCGAACCCGCGTTCGCCACGGCTACGGCATATCTTAAATAAGGTATGTTCATTTTGCTCCTTCACCGCCGATCAAACAGCCGATAATCGACTTATAGCCCGCTTTTTGACAAATCGTCGGTCGCAATCAGGTTAATATCCTCCGAAATATTCGCGGCGACGATCTGACCTTCTCTGATCTCGCCTTTTGCCACGATCTCGTTGATTTTTTTCATTACGGAAAATATCTCGCTCTTTTTGACGGGCTTGTCCGTCTTGACGGGGAGAACTCTTCCGCTTTCGGTGCGCACGGTCGTCGTTATGACGCGGCGGGGACAAACGACCTCGTTTCCCGCGTACATTTTTCCTCTCGCACAGCCGTTGCCCGAAATTTCGAGCACTTTGTCGCCGTCGAGTTCGACGGAAATATCACAGCCCACGGGGCATTCGATGCAAGTCAGTTTTCTTATTTCAGACATTTTCGACAACCTCCACCAAGGCTTCGCCGTCGATTCCCGAAAGCATTTTGTCGGTCAGAATGACGTTTTCCATTTCCCCGGGCACGACGATTTTTTTCACTTTTTCGCTGATTATCTTATCGCCCGAACGAACGACGATTTTCGCGTTTCTGATCTCTTTTCTCACTCTGAAAAAGAGTTTGACGAACGGTTTTGCGTTCTTGTCGAGAAGTTGCGGCAGAACGTAGCCGACGTTGCTTCCGTTTTTCGTCCGAACGACGTCGCGCTGTTTCTCGCCCCCGAGAATATATTCGGCAGCAGATCTTCCCGCAAGTTCGGCTTCTTCCGACACGAAATCGACGAGATCGTGAACGTGAAGAACGTTGCCGCAGGCGAAAACGCCCTCTGTCTGCGTTTCTCTGTTGTCGTATACGACCGCGCCGCGCGTTGACGGCGAGAGCGGAATGTTTGCGTTTTTGGAGAGTTCGTTTTCGGGGATAAGTCCGACCGAGAACAGCACGGTATCGCAATCGAAGTGCATTTCCGTTCCCGGAATGGGCTGTCTTTTTTCGTCCACCGCCGAGATTTCCACACCCGTAACACGCTTGTCTCCCTCGATTTTGGTTATCGTGTGGCTGAGATACAGCGGAATGTCGAAATCTTCGAGGCACTGTTTGATATTGCGCTTAAGCCCCGACGAATACGGCATAATTTCCGCCACCGCGAGAACTTTCGCACCCTCGAGCGTCATTCTTCTCGCCATGATAAGGCCGATATCGCCCGATCCGAGAATAACGATGCGCTTCCCGGGCATATATCCGAGAATATTCACGTATTTCTGCGCCGTTCCCGCCGAATAGATACCCGCGGGTCTTGTTCCCGGGATACTGAGCGCCCCGCGCGAGCGTTCCCTGCACCCCATCGCGAGAATGACGGCTTTCGCTTTCATTTCCATCACGCCCTGAACGGGATTTACGGCGGTAACCGTCTTGTCGTTGCCGAGCGAAACGACGGTCGTTTCAGTCATATACGCGATATTTCTCTTTTCCGTCTCGTGAATGAAGCGGTTGGCGTACTCGGGACCGGTAAGGCTCTCCTTGAACCGCTGAAGCCCGAACCCGTTGTGTATGCACTGGCGAAGTATTCCGCCCGGACGCGCTTCCCTTTCGAGTATCATTATATTTTCGACGCCTTTATCTCTGGCGGCGACGGCAGCCGCAAGCCCCGCAGGTCCGCCGCCGATTACAATCAGATCGTATTCTTTCATTTTATCCTCCTCAAATCCGCTCCTCAAAAATCCGAAGCGCCCTGTCGACCGAAGCCGACCGCGGCAATCTCACGGTCGAGCAAGCGCACGACACTCAATCGATTACACGACGATTAACCGACTTCGGAAAAGCGATTCAGCACTTGGTCTTTCCGACGAGCAGATTCGAACCTTCTCCGTTTTTCGTAACTTCTTCGAGCGGAATATTGAGTTCTGCCGCAATGATTTCCGCGACTTTCGACTGGCAGAATCCGCCTTGGCACCTGCCCATACCCGCGCGCGTTCTTCTCTTCACGCCGTCGATGGTTTTCGTCGGCGGATTTCTGTGCAGCGCGGCGATGATTTCGCCCTCCGTCACCTTTTCACAGCGGCACACCACGCGCCCGTATGCGGGGTTTTCCTTGATAAGTTCGTTCTGCCGCTCTTCGTCGAGATCGAAAAACGCAACTTCCTTTTGGCGTTTTCCGACGAAATTCGGATTGGGCTCGAGCTTAACGAGCTTTCCGACGAGTTCCTCGGCAACGTATTCGGCGATCGCGGGCGCGGAAGTAAGCCCCGGCGACTCGATTCCGGCAACGTTGATGAAGTTTTTCGCCGTTTTGCTGAATTCGACGATAAAGTCGTGTCTGTCTTTCGAGTATGCCCTTATGCCCGCGAAAGACGTTATCGTATTGAAAAACGGAACGTCGGACGCCATTTCGGACGCGCGACTGCGCACGAAATTCAGACCGTTCTCCGTCGTATCCTTGTTTTCTTCCTCAATCTCTTCGGCGGTCGGTCCCAAAAGAATGTTTCCGTCCACCGTATTCGTGACGAGAATGCCCTTGCCGAGCTTGGTCGGCGTGCAGAACACGGTGTGAGAAACGAAATCTCCGCTCTCTCTGTCGAGCAGCAGATATTCGCCCTTTCTGAGCCCGATGTTGACGCTTTCGTCGCCGACGAGCCGAGCGATTTTCTCGCTGCCGGCTCCCGCGCAGTTGATGACGATTTGCGCGTCCACGCTCTCGCCCTTTTCGGACGTAACGACGTAATGCCCGTCTTTTTCGGAAATCGCGGTAACGCAGAACTCCGTTCTAAGCTCCACGCCGTTATCCATGGCGTTCCCGACGCACGCGAACGTCAGATCGTAGGGGCAAATTATCGCCCCCGTCGACGCATAAAGCGCGGCGGTCGCCTTTTCGGATACATGCGGCTCGAGTTCGTGAAGTTCTTTCGCCGAAAGAAGCCTGATTCCGTCGACGCCGTTGATTCTGCCGCGTTCTTCGAGTTCGCGGAGTGTTTTTTCGTCCTCTTCGCCGAACGCGATGACGAGCGAACCGTTGTTTTTATATTTAACGCCGAGTTCTTCACAATAAGCTTTCATCATTTTGCTTCCGAGCACGTTGAAAAAGGCTTTTTTGCTCCCCGGCTTGGCGTCGAAACCCGCGTGCGCGATTCCGCTGTTCGCCTTGCTCGCCCCGCTGCAAACGTCGTCCTCTTTTTCGAGAACGGCAACTTTCAGTTTATATTCGGAAAGCTTACGGGCAATAGCACCACCCGTAACCCCTCCGCCGATGATAACGATATCGTACATTATATCCTCCGGTAGTCAATAATAGTCTGTATCCTGATCGTAAAAAGTAACCCTATAACGCCGCAAACGACGGCGTATGCAACGGCGCTCCGAGCGTTCGACCGCCACGAGCAACTTTGCATTGTGTTGACCGAAATATTATACGGCACTTGTCGATTTTTGTCAATGCAAAAGCGAAAAAAAACACTTTTAGCGGCTGATTATACACAACTCTCATCAAAAAAAGCAAGAAAAATAAACACAAGGGCATATTTTTTTCCATTTCGCCCGCTTTCCTTTTTTTCGCAAAACTTTCTGTCTTGCCCCTTCGGAACTATTTCCCGCCACTGTAAGCCTTCCACTTCGGAGCAATCGAACTTTTCCCTCTTCGGAACGATTCCACCGCCAAACGGGGAAAATGTCGCGTATGCGACAAAAGGGGCGCGCTCCGCGCCGCACTCTCAACACAATCTTACTTTTAAGCCTTCCCTAATTCGGGGAAGGTGTCGGCTCTGCCGACGGATGAGGGCAAAAAACCTAATCTCTCCACGCGTATTATTTTTTCGTCATCCCGAGCCGCCCCACCTGACTGACCTACGAGGGATCCAGGCGCGCCCCGCGCCGCATAACGATTAGAAGCAACGAAAAAAGCCGACGAAATCAATCGTCGGCTATCATAATCAAATCCAAAACCAAGCGGCAAACCGCCGCTATATTTTCATCCCGGTAACGCTTTCATTCGCTTTGGACTTCCATTCGCTATCAATACTCTTCGACTTCTTTGCGAGTGGGAACGGACGGTTGAGCGCCTTTGCGGGTGCAAGCAATCGAAGCGGCTTTGCTTCCGAACGCGCACGCTTCCTCGAGCGTTTTACCTTCCGAGAGTCCGACGACGAGCCCGCCGCATAGCGTATCGCCCGCAGCAGTCGTATCGACGGCTTTCACCTTAATGCAGGGATATTCCTTGTCGCCGTCGGCGTTCGAAATGCGATAGCCTTTGCCGCCGAGAGTGGTTACGATCGTTTTGATTCCGCAGCCGAAAAGCCATTCTTTTCCGCCGAGAATGTTGAGTTCGCTCTCGTTCGGGGTGATGATATCGACGTATTCGAGATAGTCCTTGATTGCTCCGTTTGCGGGCGCGGGATTGAGAACTGTCAAAAGTCCTTTTTCCTTTGCCTTTTTAAGCCCGTAACCGATAACGTCGATCGGGTTTTCGAGCTGCGTAAGGTAGATATCACCGGGATTAGCCCCCTCGAGAAAAGCGTCAATATCCGCTTTTTCGACGCGTGAATTTGCGCCTTTATCGAGAATGATTCTGTTGTCGCCCTCGGTCAGCACGATAACCGCGACGCCCGTGGACACTCCGCCCACAGCTTTCACGAACGACACGTCGATACCGTCCGCTTTAAGCCCGCTTATCTGGTTCGCGCCGAACTGATCGTCGCCGACGGCTCCGCACATGCGAACGTTTCCGCCGAGTCTGGCGGCGGCGATCGCCTGATTTGCGCCCTTTCCGCCCCCATTTATCATAAATCCGCCCCCCGTCAGCGTTTCGCCCGCAACTGGCATATACGGACTTTCGATACAAAGATCGACGTTAAGACTTCCGACTATATTTATTTTTTTCATTATAAACACTCCGTACGGTTAATCCGAAAATAGAATTTGTCAGGGATTCTCACCCTTAACGAAAAATAGCCGTTGTGGGATACACAACGGCTTTTTCTTTTGGTTGAAATTATTCAGCAACAGCGGTAGCGCCGGCTTCTTTGAATTTCTCGACCATCTTAGCAGCTTCGTCCTTTGGAACGCCTTCTTTGATGGTGCCGAGTTTCTCAACGAGAGCCTTAGCGTCGCCGAGAGCAAGACCGGTAAGTTCGCGAACAACTTTGATAACGGCAATCTTGTTAGCACCGAAGTCCTTAAGAACGACGTTGAATTCGGTCTTTTCTTCTTCAGCGGGAGCAGCAGCGGCACCTGCGGCAGGAGCAGCGGCAACGGCTACGGGAGCAGCGGCGCTTACGCCGAATTCCTCTTCGAGAGCCTTAACGAGATTATTGAGTTCGAGAACGGTTAAACCTTTGATTTCTTCCATTAATTTAGCGATATCAGCCATTTTTAGATTCCTCCGATTATTTTTCGATTTAATTATTTGCCGTTTTGAAAAGACGGCTACTTTCGTTCACGCCGAAAAGGCGATCGGTTTTAGTTTTCCTGTGCTGCTTTCTTTTCCGCAACGGCGTTGAGCGCAAGCACGACGCTTCTCAAAGTAGCGGACAGAACGCCTGCAAACTTGGTGATGGGCGACTGCATCGAGCCGAGCATCTTTGCAATGAGTTCTTCCCTTGTAGGCATTGCGGCGAGAGCCTTGACACCGGCCACGTCAACGCGGTTTCCGTCAACGAACGCGCTCTTCGCAACGATCTTGTCCGTATATTTTTTAGCGGCTTCGATAACGATTTTGGCAGCCCCGGTTTCGTCCGCTCCGAACGCAACGGCAGTGGGGCCGTTAAGATCGGAATCGAAATCGGTAATTCCGAGTTCGTTGAACGCCTTTCTGACCAACGTGTTTTTGAGAACTTTATATTCAACGTTTGCCTTTCTGAAAGAGCAACGAAGTTCGGTAACTTCCGCCGCCGTCAAACCTTTATAGTCGACGAAAACAACAGACTTGCTGTTCTTGATTTTTTCCGTTAATTCGGAAACTACTTGTTTCTTGTTTTCGAGATTAGACGACAATTCCTTTACCTCCGTTATTATTTTTCGCCGAAAGAAAAACCCTCATGCCGCGCGAAACAGCATAAGGGTATCGTCCCTATTTAGGTGCTGCCTCGGCAGGTTTACCCTTGCGGATAATTAAGACCGGCTTTCTTCGGCTGATATTTTTATCATCGCTATAATAGCACGCATCGCACGCGCTTGTCAAACGATTTTAGAGCGTTTTGGTATTTATTTTAACGCCGGGGCCCATCGTCGACGCAAGAGCGATGCTCTTTACGTAAACGCCCTTCGCCGCCGCAGGCTTAGCCTTGATGATGGCGTCGAGAAGCGCGCGATAGTTCTCGAGAAGTTTTTCTTTACCGAAGCTCTTCTTTCCGATGATGCAGTGAATAACGGCGGTTTTGTCGAGTCTGTATTCGACTTTACCTGCTTTAACGTCCTTGACCGCTTTAGCAACGTCGGGAGTAACGGTACCGGATTTCGGGTTCGGCATAAGACCTTTAGGACCTAATACTTTACCGATTCTGCCGACGACGCCCATCATATCGGGAGTCGTGATAACGACGTCGAAATCGAACCAGTTTTCTTTCTGGATCTTCTGAACCATATCTTCGGCTCCGACGTAATCCGCACCGGCTGCGGTTGCCGCGTCGGCTTTCTCGCCCTTTGCGATAACCAAAACTTTGACGCTCTTACCGGTTCCGTGAGGAAGAACGATAACGCCTCTGACCTGCTGATCCGCTTGTTTCGGATCTACGCCGAGTCTTACGTGGAACTCAACGGTTTCGTCGAACTTTGCTTTGGAAGTGGCGAGTACCGCGTCGATACCCTCTTCTACTTCGTAAAGTTTATTCTTATCATATGCCTTGAGGCATTCGGAATATCTTTTTCCAACTTTCATTATTATAATAACCTCCTTGTGGTCAAACGAGCGCTGACTTAAAAAAGCGACTCTCCCACGTTATTCGACCGCCGTTTGGGATTTACGGTCGATTTTCCTCTTTTATGCCGTTAATCGACTTATAGAGGGTTTTTTACTCTTCTACGGTGATACCCATAGAACGGGCAGTACCTTTAATCATCGACATGCAGGCTTCGAGCGAGGCTGCATTGGTATCAACCATTTTCGTCTTTGCGATTTCCTCGAGCTGAGCTTTGGTAAGCTTTGCTACTTTCTGTTTGTTGGGAACCGCACTTGCAGATTCAAGACCGCAAGCTTTCTTTATAAGAACGGGTGCGGGCGGAGTTTTGAGAATGAACGTAAACGAACGATCCTGATAAATCGTAATTACGCAAGGAATGATAAGTCCCGCCTGCGCCGTCGTCTTCGCATTGAACTCTTTGGTAAATCCCGGAATGTTGATACCGTAAGGACCAAGGGTGGAACCTACGGGCGGGCCCGGAGTTGCTTTACCTGCGGGTAACTGCAATTTGACGACCGCTGTAACTTTTTTAGCCATAATGTTTCCTCCATAAAGTGGTATAACGAGTTCGTCGGTCTGTGATTTTGACGCCTCTCCCACTAACCGCACGAACGTGCGGAATAAAGCGTATTATTTATATTCTGTCGTTTTCCGCGTTCTTCCGTTCGACGCAACTTGCGTTTTTCAGCAATGCCGTGCGGACAAGCCGCAACGCAAGCCCCCCCGGCGTAGCGCACGAAAAACAAGCGAAATAATCAGAATTTGTCGACAATCTTTTCGATCTGAACGAAATCGAGTTCGACGTTGGTTTCGCGCCCGAACATAGTCACCTTGACGTTGGCTTTCTGGTTCGCGAAGTTGAGCGAAGAAACTACTCCGAGAACCGATTCGAGCGGTCCGGAAATAATCTTGACGTTATCCCCGACAGCAAAGTCGACGTTTTCGAGCTTGCTTTCAAGCCCCATGCGCTTCACTTCGTCATCGGTAAGCGGCAACAATCTTCCGAGGGGGCCGACAAAACCGGTAACGCCCTTGATGTTCGTGATGACATGCCAAAGATTGTTGTTATATATCATTTTGATAAAGACGTACGAGGGAATCAGCTTGCGCTGAACGACCTTTTTCTTGCCGTTTTTCTCCTCGATGGTCTGTTCCATCGGAATCTTAATATCGAGAATGGTTTCCGAAAGATTGTTATTCTCAATCAGCTTTTCGAGGCTGGACTTAACCATTTGTTCATAGCCCGAAAAGGTGTGAATAACGTACCATTTTGCGCTGTTATTCTCTTCCATCTGCTATAGTCCTCACGACTTGCCGGCGTTAACCAGAACTCTGAGCAATTCGCCGAAACCGGCATCAATAGCCGTAATGAGAATAAGGAAAACGAGAATAACGCCGAGCACGACGCCGGTCTGTTTGATGACCTTGGGCATTTTGGGCCACGTGACGTTCTTAAGCTCGGACCACATTTCCTTCATTTTCTTTCCGAACCAACGGAAAAATCTGACGAACACGTTCGGTTTCTTATTTTTCTTTGTGTTCTTGTCATTTTTGACTTCACTGACTTCGCTCATTTTACACCTCTGAGTTAGTTATTGCACATCAAAAGCATTCCGACCTCGTGCGGGCGAAATTACTTGGTTTCCTTATGCGCGGTGTGCTTTTTGCAAAACGGGCAATATTTATTGAGCTCGATTCTGTCGGGCGTATTTTTTTTGTTTTTATAAACGTCATAATTGCGCTGTTTGCATTCGGTGCATGCAAGAGTTATTCTCGTTCTGATTCCTTTAGCCATTTTCTGCCTTCCCGTCCTACGCGAAACCGTTTCGTACTTAACATAAAATTAACACACCGCATTCCGAGGTGCTTGTTCATTCTACACTATAATAAAAGACCTGTCAACCTTTTTAACGCCTTTTCGCAAATTTTTTAAAATTTTTCCGACCTTTATAATATATTACGCACGCATGCGAAGAGCCCGCGCGCGTTTTTCGTCGGCTTTTCGGCGTTTTTTTCGTTTTTATCCCCCACGGAAACGAAACGGTTTCCGCCGTCGGAAGAAAAACGCCCACCGCACGCATGCACACAAAGCCCGCTCCCGCTGCGGCTTTAAAAAACGGCGGCATGGTTACGCCCTCTTTCTTCAACGAGAGCATTGCCAAGCCGCGGCAAAACGTACCGCTATTTACGACGCAAAAACACCGTCGAAACACCGGGCAAATCAAGCCGAAAACGACAAAAAACCGGTCTATAAGTCCGTTATAGGCATATTCGCCGTTACTTTCCGAGCGTTTCTTTTACGTATTCGACGATCGAATCGTCGTCGGCTCCGAGTTCTTTCAAAAGTGCGGACGGATCGTATCTGTCATAAAATTTCTTGCCGAGCCCGTAGTTTTTGACGAGAATTTTCTTGTCGCCGAAGAAGTTCGCAACCTTATATCCGAAGCCGCCCTCGAGCACGCCGTCCTCGAGCGTTATCACGAGTTTGTGATCGGGAATAAGCGAGCCGAGGACTTCCTCGTCAACCGCGGAAGCAAATCTCGGATTGACGAGCGTCGCGTCGACGTTCAGTTTTTCTTTCAGCAACGCGCAAAGATTTTCGCCTTTCTGATAGAAATCGCCGAGCGCGATAACCGCGACCTCGCTTCCTTTTTTCGTCACTTCGAACTTGTTTATTCTGCTCACGTCCTCGATAATCGGGCGCGAGTGAACCT